>SXHE01000723.1 GCA_005773755.1 Planctomycetia bacterium | reverse complement strand
GCTCCGGGGAGGGGGCGGGGGGGTGGGGTCTTGCGTTTGGAACACCTTCGCCACCACCGCGCGCGCGTTCGGCCCGCCGACGCGCACGATCGCGCGCGGCGCAGGCCCGGGGGCCGACGACACCGCAACAATGGTGTCGTCCGGGTGCGGCGCGGCGGTCGTCGCGGTCAATGTCACATGATCCCCAGACGTATAAGGGGATAAGCCACAAGTGCGATCAGCGTCGTCAGTGCCAAGAAACACAGCAGCAGTGTTGGCCAAATCACCAGGGTGATTGCGGCGTTCAGGTTCCACCGACCGCGAGCGCTCAACTCACCGGGGCCGGATGCGGTACGGCGAATCATCGCGTAGGCGAATATGACAACGAACGGAATCAGAAGTGAGGTCGCGGCGGCCCGAAACGCAACGCGTGCGTTTTTCTCCCGGTCGAGGGACTCAGAACTGGGATCATCCGGCGCGACTTGCGAGTGTTCGAGTTCGTCCGGTACAGTCGCTACGGCTTGCGCGGTCAGTTCTTCTTCGCTTACGCTATCCTCGGTGCCGAATGTATCGTCCAGCACTTTGACCGCCGCCGATTCATCCTCCTCACGAACGACCAAACGGATGCCGCCCAGCGCGGTCATCCCATCCCCAAACAGGGCAAATGACTCTTCGTTGTTTAGGCTCACCGGGATGCCGGCCGCTTCCAACGCTCCGCGGGCAAGGTGCGCATGCGACGCTTCCGCAAAAGTGGCAATCGTGACCAACTTCCCCGCCATCACAGGCCCTCCGCTTACGCGCCGCGGTTCGTACACCGAACGATACCGCATTCCGCTCGCGCGGAGAAGGAGCAACACGGATGAACGCGAACGAAGCGTACGCCGAACTGGTTCGGCGCTCGAAGGAACTGGGCGTCATCAACTCGTGCGCCGCGGCGCTCGGCTGGGACCACCAGACGTACATGCCGACCAAAGGCGTCGCCTTGCGCGGCGAACAACTGTCGTTCCTCGCCAGCCTCGCGCACCAGCGGTTCACCGATCCGAAGGTGGGCGAACTGCTGAGCGCGGTCGAAGGCTCGGACCTTGTGCGCGACCCGGAGAGCGACGCCGGGGCGAACGTGCGCGAGCTGCGCCGCGCCTACGACCGCGCCACCAAGCTGCCACAATCGCTGGTCGAGGAACTGAGCCGCGTTACCACCGAGGCGCAGCAGGTGTGGGAGAGCGCCAAGAAGAAGAACGACTTCGCCAGCTTCCGGCCGCTGCTCGAACGCATCGTCGAGCTGAAGCGCCAAGAAGCGGATGCGGTCGGGTTCAAGGACCACAGGTACAACGCACTGGTCGAGGAGTACGAGCCGGGCGCGACGGTCGCGGACCTGAAGGCGCTGTTCGCCGGGCTGACGGCCGAACTCGCGCCGCTGGTCAAGAAGATCGTCGCGTCGCCCCGGCAGCCGGACAAGAGCGTCCTCGAACGCGAGTTCCCCATCGACCGGCAAAAGGTGTTCGCGGAGGCCGCGGCCGTCGCCATCGGGTTCGACTTCGGCGCGGGCCGACTCGATGTCACCGCGCACCCGTTCTGCTCCGGGTTCGGCCCCGGCGACTGCCGCATCACGACGCGGTACAACCCGCGGTTCTTCAACGAGGCGTTCTTCGGCGTGCTGCACGAAACCGGGCACGCGATGTACGAACAGGGGCTACCGGCCGAACACTTCGGCACGCCGCTGGGCGTCGCGTGCTCGCTCGGCATCCACGAGTCGCAGTCGCGCCTCTGGGAGAACCAGGTCGGTCGCGGGCGACCGTTCTGGGACCACTTCTTTCCGCGATTGAAGCAGACGTTCCACACCGCGCTCGCGGACGTGAGTGCCGAGGCGTTCCACTTCGCCATCAACGACGTGCGCCCGTCGCTCATTCGCGTGGAGGCGGACGAGGCGACGTACAACCTGCACATCGCGCTGCGGTTCGAACTCGAACTCGCGCTGCTGTCGGGCGACCTGACAGTTGCCGATCTTCCGGGCGCATGGAACGACCGCTTCGAGGCCCTGTTCGGACTAAAAGTGCCCGACGACGCGCGGGGTTGTCTGCAAGACATTCACTGGAGCTTCGGCGGGATCGGCTACTTCCCAACGTACACGCTCGGCAACCTGTACGGGGCGCAACTCATGGACGCCGCGCGGCGCGACCTCGGCGCGGACCTGGACGACGACTTCCGCCGCGGCGATTATGGCCGGCTCAAAGGCTGGCTCGGAACGCACATCCACAGGCACGGACAGCGGTTCCGCGCCGGCGAGCTGTGCCGCCGCGCGACCGGCGCTCCGCTGTCACCGAAACCGTTCCTGTCGTACCTGAGCGAAAAGTTCGGGGCCTTGTACGGCGTGTGCTAGGGTTTCACATTGCGCCGCGCCCGCGCAACCGCTACGCGCGGCACATCCGACACGGGTTCGCGAGCGCCGCGCCCCGTCCGCGCCCGGGTCGGCCTGTGCCCACGGCACCGGATGTGCAACGCTGATGGAATGACGCCCGCGCCCCGGAAAGCCCCGCACGCAATGCCGTTGCAGAACACCGACCGACTGATCGCGCCGGACGTCGGCACCGAGTCGCAGGCCAACGCCGGCGACACGCACGCCGTCGCGTACCCGCAGCGCCCGGCGTCGGCCGAGCCGGTCGCGCAAACCGCGCCGCCCCCGGACGTCGGCACCGTCGTCGGCACCTTCGTTCTTCAGTCGAAGTTGGGCGAGGGCATCTCGTGCCACGTGTTCCGCGGCTGGGACCAGTCGCTGTCGCGACCCGTCGCGCTGAAGATCCTGAACTGGGCCAACGTGTACGACCGCGCCGCCGCGATGAAGCAATTGCGGATGGAGGCGATGGCCCTGGCCCGCGTCAAGCACCCGCTGGTGGTGCGGTTCATCGACTTCGGGTTCGACCCGCGCTGGCCGTACCTCGTCACCGAGTTCTTCGAGGGGCGTCCGCTGGGCGAACTGCTCCGCGCCGGCGGCGCGCTGCCGCCGGAGTGGTCGCTGTTCCTGATCTCGCAAATGGCGGACGCGCTGGGTGCGGTGTGGCGCGCGGGTCTGGTTCACCGCGACATCAAGCCGGACAACATTCTGGTCGGGCCGAACGGGAACGCGAAGCTGATCGACTTCGGGCTGGCGAAGGCCGACGCGCTAGAGGCGACCCGCGAGCGCACCGGCCCGGAACTGGCGGGCACGGCGGCGTATCTCGCGCCGGAGCAGGCGAAGGACGCGAGTGTGGTCGATCACCGCGCCGACATCTACTCGCTGGGCGTGACGCTCTACGAGGCGCTGACCGGGCGGCTGCCGTTCGAGGGTCGCAACCGCGTGCAGGTCATTTTCCAACACCTGAACTCGCCGCCGGTGCCGCCGGTGCAGCGGGCCGAGGGCATCCCGCAGTTGCTGTCCGATTTGTGCCTGTGGATGCTGGCGAAGAACCCCGACGACCGGCCGCAGAACTACGACGAGCTGCGCCAGGCGCTGAACACCGTTCAGGGCGCGCGCTGAGAACGGAAGTACGAGACGAGCCGGAAGCGTGAGCGACGGACCCGGCCGGGTCCGTCCGCCTGCCGCCCAAGACGGTGCGCTTTTCCACGCATGATCTGATGGTCACGACCAACAGATCAACCGATGGGAAGGCCTACACACTCCTCAAG
>SXHE01000072.1 GCA_005773755.1 Planctomycetia bacterium | reverse complement strand
CAGAACACGTTCTGCTCGCGCACCCGCCGCGCGATGAGCTGCGCGAACTGCGAACCGAAGTCGAAGATCAGGACCAGTTCGTTTGTCATAGTTCACTCGAACATTGGCCGCACGATGAACGCAGACAAGGCACGATCCAGGCAGAAGACCGAGTTCAAAACACTTTTCCTCTTCTTCTGATCGTGGCTCTGTCTGCGCGAATCGTGCGGCTAACTCTTCTTCCCCAGTTCCCGCGCGCGGTTGGTCGCGGCTTCGACGGCGTCCATTGCGGCGGCGCGGAAGGCGGCCCGCTCGAGCGCGTGCAGACCGGCGATGGTCGTCCCGCCGGGGCTGGCGACCGCGTCCTTGAGCGCGCCAGGGTGCTGGCCCGTTTGCAGCACCATCTGCGCCGCGCCCAGAACCGTTTGCGCGGCGAGCGCCTGCGCGGTCGCGCGCGGCAGGCCGCACTTCACCCCGCCGTCGGCCAGCGCCTCGATGAACAGGTACACGAACGCCGGGCCGCTCCCGCTCAGCCCGGTCACGGCGTCGAGCAGGTGTTCCGGCAGAGCGAACGCGACGCCCACCGCGCCGAACAACTTACCCACGAGGGGCGCGTCGGTCGCATTTCGGGTCGCGTAACCGGAAGCGCTCGCCCCGATGAGGCACGGCGTGTTGGGCATGACGCGCGCGAGGCGCTCGGTGCCGAGGCCGGCGGCGAGTGTTTCCAGCGTGACCCCGGCCGCGATGGAGATGACGAGGTGCCGCGGTTGGAGCGCGGGTTTCAGTTCCGCGAGCACGGCCGGCACCACTTGCGGCTTCACCGCGAGCACCAGCACGTCGCAAGCGCCGAGGACCGCGCGGTTCGATTCGCCGGCGGTGATGCCGGTCGCGGCGCGGAACTTCGTGCGGGCGTCGGGGTACGGGTCGGCGGCCAGGCTGCGTGCGGCGTCGAGCAGGCCGGCTTTGGCCCAGCCGGTCGCGAGCGCGGTCGCCATCTGCCCCGCGCCGAGGAAGCCGACCGACAGCGGGAACCCGTCCTCGTGCGTCATGTGCCGCAAGCCCGCAAAAAGGGAAAGGGCTATCATAGCACCCGCGACCGGTTCGCGGAAATGCTGGCGTCGGAACCGGCCCGCGAGTAATGTTGCTGGGACGTTGCAACCCTCCCGCTCGTCATTCCTCCCGCCGTTGGACCCGCTGCTATGTCGTCTGACCCTAACGCGAACGCTCCCGCACCTGCCTCCCCCCGCACCGGTTGGTCGAGCCTGAAGGACTTGACCGGCTACCAGTGGTTCGTGTTCATCGTGTGCTGTCTGGCCTGGGACATGGACTGCATGGACCAGCAGTTGTTCGCGCTCGCCCGCCGCCCCGCGATGACGGAGCTGGTGCCGAAGGTGCAACCGGACGACGCCCGGCTGCCGGCGCTGCGGGCCGAACTGGACGCGAAGGCCGAGAAACAGGGCAAGCCGAAACCGACCGACAAGGAAGTGATCGCCGCGCGACAGAACGGCGACATCGGCAACGCCGCGGGGTGGGCGACCACGTGGTTCCTGGTCGGCTGGGCCATCGGCGGGATCGGGTTCGGCGTCCTCGGCGACCGCTGGGGGCGCGTGAAAACGCTCATGGCCACGATCTTACTCTACGCGATATTTACCGGGCTGAGTTCGCTCTCCAGTTCGGTGTGGGACTTTCACATGTACCGGTTACTCACCGGGCTGGGCGTCGGCGGGGTGTTCGCGGCCTCGGTCACGCTGATCGCCGAAACGATGCCGGACAACGCCCGACCGTTCGTGATCGGACTGTTTCAGGCGTCGAGCGTGTTGGGCAACTGCACCGCGGCGCTCATCTCCATGTACCTCGGCTCACTCGCGCAGTCCGGGCAGTTCGACAACCAGATGTTGCTCGGCTACCCGCTGTCGCCGTGGCGACTCATGTTCATGGTGGGCATCATTCCGGGTCTGCTCGTCGTGGTGATCCAGGCGCGACTGAAAGAGCCGGAGAAGTGGAAACAGGCGATGGCCGCGGGCGGGGTGAAGAAGGCCGGGAGCTACAGCGAACTGCTGGGCGATCCGCGCTGGCGCAAGAACGCGCTCCTCGGTCTGGTGCTGGCGCTGGCCGGGGTGATCGGGCTGTGGGGGATCGGCTTCTTCTCTTACGACCTGATCCAGTACGTGTTCGACGCGGAGTTCAAGAAGGAAGCCGCGAACATGGGACTGACCGGCGAAGCGGCGACCAAGTACGTGGCCGGCGAAAAGGCGTACTGGTCGGGGATCGCGTCGCTGCTCCAGAACGCCGGCGCGTTCTTCGGGATGCTCACGTTCAGCTACGTCTGCTTCCGCGTCGGCCGCCGCCCGGCGTTCGCGGTCGCGCTGCTGCTGGCCGCCAGCAGCACGGCCATCGTCTTCTACACCATCAGCGAGAAGTGGCACATCTACGTGCTGATCCCGATCATGGGGTTCTGCCTGCTGTCGCTGTTCGGCGGGTACGCGATCTACTTCCCGGAACTGTTCCCGACGCGGCTCCGCAGCACGGGGACGAGTTTCTGCTATAACGTCGGTCGGCTGCTGTCGGCCCCCGGCCCCGCGATGCTCGGCTTCCTGACGAGTTCGGCGTTCGCGGGCTATCCGGAGCCGCTGCCCCTGCGGTACGCGGGCATGGTCATGTGTTCGGTCTTCTTGATCGGGCTGTTCGTGCTGCCGTTCCTGCCGGAAACGAAGGACAAGGCGCTGCCGGAGTAGGCGACGACGCGGCGAACCCGGAGCGTCAGCTCCGGGGTGGCGAAGGCGATTCACGAGGAACAGAAATGTCGGTTCCCGATTGGCTGCAAACGCGGGGCGGCGCGCTCAAGGCGGGCGTGCGCCCCGAGACGACGTTCGTGATGCTCGAAGGCAACCCGCTATACAAGCTGGAAGTGCGCCCGGCCGCCGGCACGTTCGCCTGCGCGGTGAGCAACACCGTCAACGGCAAGCGCCTCGACGACCCGAAGGCGACCTACGCCGACGCCCCCGGCGCGCTGGCCGGCGGGCTGGAGCAGTTGCGGAACGCGCTGGGGTGGTAAGTTCCGAGGACAAGAAAGCAGAAGAGTTTTGACAGGATTAGGTGTTACGCAGTTGGCGGTCGGTCACGCCCTAAACCTGTGCAGGCTCTGGGTGTTGTGCCATCTCCCTCGCGGGGTGCCTTGCGCGGGTGGCGTTGTGGCTCTAGTAGGTCAACTATTTTGAACAGCGGGGTAGAGTCGTCGGAGTTTGATCCGGGCATCGGCGGTGGTGAATCGCCAGTTCACGCCGACCGCCCGGTCGTTCCGGTCCACCGACCACGGTTCCAATTCCTTCAGCAAT
>SXHE01000722.1 GCA_005773755.1 Planctomycetia bacterium | reverse complement strand
CGGCAGGCCGGGGTCGGCCTCGCCGTCGCGGTCGTTCTCGTCGTCGTCGGGTGGTACTACTACGCCCTCCCCAGCTACACCCGCGTCGGCTACACGCCGGAACAGCCGGTGCCGTTCTCGCACGAATTGCACGCCGGCAAGCTCGGTATGGACTGCGCCTACTGCCACCAATCGGTGTTCGAGTCGCCGCACGCCACGGTGCCCACGTCGCGCACGTGCATGAACTGCCACGACCCGAAGAAGGCCAACGTGAAGGGCAACAGCCCGCTGCTGGCCCCGGTGCGGGCCAGCGTCGATACCGGCAAGCCGGTCGAGTGGGTCCGCGTTCACAAGCTGCCGGAGTACTCGTACTTCAACCACGCGGTTCACGTGAACAAGGGCGTGTCGTGCGTGTCGTGCCACGGGCAGGTGAACGAGATGAAGGTGGTGCGGCACGACAAGGAACTGTCGATGGGCTGGTGTCTGAAGTGCCACAACGACCCGCACGAGCACCTGCGCCCGGTGAGCGAGGTCACGAACCTGACGTGGAAGCCGGGCGCGGGCCAGACCGCGAGCGAGATCGGCGCGGGCCTCGTGAAAGACTTGAAAGTGAAAGCGCCCATGAACTGCCAGGGATGCCACCGGTAACTACGAATCACGACCACGAACCCAGGGCGTTGCCCTGGGCTTAGGAATCGCAGGCCTTCAGCCTGCCTTTGATTGCAAGCCCCGAAGGGGCGACATTCCTCAGCCCAGGGCAACGCCCTGGGTTCAGGTGGCGACGGCGCGAAGGGCGCACATGACGCAGCCGAACTACTACCGCAGCCTCGAACAACTGGCGGACACGCCGGAGTTCCGCGCGTTCGCGGCGGAAGAGTTTCCCGGCTTCGCCAACGTGTTCGATGCGCTGGGCGAAGCCGAACCGAAGGACGACGACCCCGAGGCCGCGGGCCTGAACAGGCGGAAGTTCCTCGCGCTGTCGGCCGCGGCGCTGGGCCGTGCGGGGTTGGCGGGGTGCCGCCGCCCGGAGATTCAGATTCTGCCGTTCGCGAGCGTGCCGGACGAGCAGATCGGCCACGTCGTTCACGGCAAGCCCACCTTCTACGCGACGAGCATCCCCCGCGCTGGCGGCGCGCTTCCGGTGCTCGTCGAAAGTCACGACGGACGCCCCACCAAGATCGAAGGCCACCCGCGGCACCCGTGCAGCCTGGGCAGCACCGACGCGCACGCGCAGGCCAGCGTGCTCGACCTGTACAGCCCCGACCGCGTCATGTCGGACAAGTACCCCGGCGTGATGGAAGGCCGCGCGGGGCAGGAGGGGGGGCAAGGGGGGAACCCGCGGGGGGTTCCCCACACCCCAAAGAAGTGGGAAGACTTCGACCGCTTCGCACGCGGCCACGCCACCGAACTGGCGCAAGCGAAGGGCAAGGGCTTCTACATCCTGACCGAGCAAGCCCCCGCCCCGGCGGTGCGCGAACTGCGCAAGGCGATGCAGGAGAAGTACCCGCAAGCGAGCTGGCACACCTACGAACCGACCGACACGAGCGAAGCGCTGAAGGGCGCGGAGATGGCCTTCGGCAAGAAGCTCGAAGTCCGCTACCGCTTCGACCGAGCGACGCGCATTCTCGCGCTCGACTGCGACTTCTTGGGGGATCAAGCCGACGGTGTCGAGTATTCACGCGGGTTCGCGACGAAGCGCAAGCGCGAAGTATTCAAGCCATTTGAACTGCTGCCGCATCTGAAGGAAGTTGATGTACTGAACCGGCTGTACGTCGTGGAATCGGCGTACACCGTGACCGGCACGATGGCCGATCACCACCTACGGCTGGCGTCGTCGCAGATCGGCGCGTACCTCGTCGCGCTGGCGCGTGAACTGAAAGAGTCGCACACGCTGAGCCTCAAAGAGCCAGACGCGATTCCCGCGACGCTGCCAACCGTGCCGGAGTTTGACACCAAGTGGGTGAAGGCGGTCGCGAAGGACTTGGCGAGTGCCAAGGACTGGACAGACTTTATGAGCGACACGCGCAACAGGAGCGCAAGCCTCATCGTGGTCGGGCCGCGACAACCGGCTTGGGTTCACGCACTCGCGCACGCGGTCAACTTCGCGCTGAGCAGCTACGCCACTGGCATGGCCGAGTTCCGCGAGCCGCCGGCCGAGGCGCTCGACAAGGGCGTGCAGGAACTGGTCGCGGACATGCGCGACGGGAAGGTCGGCACGCTGCTCGTCGTCGGCGGCAACCCGGTGTTGAACGCGCCCGCCGATCTGAAGTTCGCGGACGAGCTACAGAAGGTGTCGAAGAAGATTCGCCTGGGAATGTATTTCGATCACACCTCCGAGAAGTGCGACTGGCACCTGCCGCTGGCGCACTTCCTCGAAGGCTGGGGCGACACCGAGGCCAGCGACGGCTCGCTCTGCTGCGTGCAACCGCTCATCGCGCCGCTCAACAGCGGCAAGACGGGCAGCGACGACATGGCCCCGCCGGCGCGCGGCGGGCGCACCGTGCTCGAAGTGCTGGCGCTGCTGACGCAAACCGGGGCCGACGGCAAGCCGGTCGGCGCGTTCAGCGCCGCGCAGAAGGCCGCTTACGGGTTCGTCCGCCGCGCGTTCAGCGAGCGCAGCGGCATCGCGCTGACCGACGCCGGGTTCGACTTGGCGTTCAACCGCTACAAGCAACTCGGCTTCTTCCCCACCGACGCGGCGCAGGCGAAGGCGCTCGGCTTCGGCAAGCCCGACGAGAAGGCCCGCAAGCCGGTGCCGGTCACTTCGACCTTGAAAGAGCTGCGCCAGGAGCTTTCGCCGGCCCCGACGAAGGACGCGCTCGAAGTCACCTTTCATGCGTCTTACGCGCTGGGCGACGGCCGGTTCGCGATGAACCCGTGGCTGCACGAACTGCCCGACCCGATCACGAAGCTGGTGTGGGACAACGCCGCGATCATCAGCCCCGCGACCGCCCGCGAGTTCGGCATCGCCACGAACGACCTCGTCGAAATCAGCGTCGCGGGCCAGCGCGTGACGATCCCGGCGTTCGTACTGCCGGGCCAAGCCGACTACTCCGTCGCGCTGAGCTACGGGCACCACGGCGAAATGCGCATCGCGCACGTCCCGCAAGGCGGCGGCACGAACGTTTTCCCGCTGCGCGCGTCGGGCGCGCTCCACACCGCGCGCGGCGCGCTGAAGAAAGTGCCTGGCAAGGGCGACCTCGTGACGACGCAAGAACACGGCGTCATCCCCGAAGGGCGCGACATCGTGCGCGAAGCGGTAGTGGTGGACTTGCCTACGGTTCTCCCCATGAACGTTGGCGACGAACCGCGCGCGCACCACGGCCCGAAGGTCGGCATTCCCCCGGACGGCCACATCACCGAGGAGATGCTAAAGAAGGGCGTGCAAGGGAACCCGCCGCAGCACCCGCAGGGGCCGGCGAAGCTCAAGCAGGAGCGGTTCTCGCTCGACCTCGCGCGGCCGGAACTGCTCGACAGCCAGTTCCAGTGGGGCATGGTCATCGACCTGAGCGCCTGCACCGGGTGCAGCGCGTGCATGGTCGCGTGTCAGGCCGAGAACAACATCCCGGTCGTCGGCAAGCACGAAGTCAAGCGCAACCGCGAGATGCACTGGATCCGCATCGACCGCTACTTCACCGGCAACATGGACGAGCCGCGGATCGTGTCGCAGCCGGTGGCGTGCGTCCACTGCGAGGCCGCGCCGTGCGAGCAGGTGTGCCCGGTGAACGCCGCCGTTCACAGCCCCGAACGGTTAAATCTCCAGGTGTACAACCGGTGCATCGGCACGCGGTACTGCTCGAACGCCTGCCCGTACAAGGTGCGCCGGTTCAACTGGTTCGACTTCAACAAGCGCCGGCTGGACGAGCTGCGCGTCGCCACGCCGTTCGCCAGCGGCGGCAT
This sequence comes from Planctomycetia bacterium, assembly GCA_005773755.1. GTDB lineage: Bacteria > Planctomycetota > Planctomycetia > Gemmatales > Gemmataceae > Gemmata. The sequence goes on along the minus strand of SXHE01000722.1, from coordinate 1,456 downwards.
GAGCTTCACCGATACCGGCGTGCCCGAAGCGCTCAAAATGCAGAAGAACCCGGACGGGACCGTGCGCATGCGCGGCGTGAGGGAGAAATGCACCTACTGCGTGCAGCGCCTCGAACGCGGCAAGTACGGGGCGAAGATCGCGGCGGCGGAAGTGGCCCAGGACCGGCGCACCATCGAAACCGACGCGAGCTTCAAGCCGAGCGACGGCAGCACGAGCGCGTACAAGAAGCCGAAGAACCCGCGCGCCGCCGGCTACGACCTCGACGCGCTGGGCCGCGTGATCGTGCCGGACGGCGTCATCGCCACCGCGTGCGAGGCCGCGTGCCCGTCGCGTGCCATCACCTTCGGCAACATGCTCGACCCCACGAGCCGCGTGGCGAAACTGAAGGCGAAGGAGAGCGAGTACATGCTGCTCGGCGAGCTGAACACCAAGCCGCGCACCAGCTACTTGCCCAGAGTCAGGAACATCAATCCTGAGATGGTGTAACGCGCCGTTTAGCGTCGTCGCCAAAGGCGACGCGCACGATTATTGAGAGATCCATTGGCGATGACCCCCACCACACACGACACGCCGCACGACCCGCTGCCGCGCATCCCGCTCGTGTGGGGGCCGGCGGACTACGAGTCCGTTTCGGCGCAGATCAGCGAGATCACCGAGAAGCCGCAACCGTACTGGTGGTGGCCGGCGTTCCTCATCTCGGCCGCGCTGCTGTGCGGCGGCATCCTCGCCGCGACGTACCTCATCTCCACCGGGATCGGGGTGTGGGGCAGCAACGTCCCGGTCGCGTGGGCGTTCGACATCACCAACTTCGTGTTCTGGATCGGCATCGGGCACGCCGGAACGTTGATTAGCGCGATCCTGTTCCTGTTCCGGCAGAAGTGGCGCACGTCAATCAATCGCTTCAGTGAGGCGATGACGATCTTCGCCGTGATTTGCGCGGGCATATATCCTGGCATTCACGTCGGCCGGTTCTGGTACGCGTGGTTCATGTTCCCGCTGCCGAACGCCAACCACATATTCCAGAACTTCCGCAGCGCGCTGTTGTGGGACCTGTTCGCGGTATCAACGTACTTCACGATCTCGCTGATCTTCTGGTACGTCGGCCTGATCCCCGACTTCGGTACGCTCCGCGACCGCGCCAAGAGCCGCGCGCGACAGAAGATATTCGGGTTCCTGGCGCTCGGCTGGCGCGGCAGCACGCGCCACTGGCGGCACTACGAAGTGGCCTATCTGATGTTCGCCGGTCTCAGCACGCCGCTGGTGCTGTCGGTTCACTCCGTCGTGAGCTTCGACTTCGCCACGTCGCTGCTTCCGGGCTGGCACACGACCATCTTCCCGCCGTACTTCGTGGCCGGGGCCATCTTCGGCGGGTTCGCGATGGTGCTGCAATGTATGATCCCCGCGCGCGCCGTGTACAAGCTCGACAACGTGGTGACGATCAAACACATCGACGTG
>SXHE01000721.1 GCA_005773755.1 Planctomycetia bacterium | reverse complement strand
GGCGAACTAGTGCTTCAGCTTCACCAGAAAGAGAAAAACGTGCTAGTCGTCGTCACGCACAGCGCGGACCTGGCGAAGCTGTTCCCCCGGCGCGTCGAGATGAACGACGGCCTCCTGCAATCCACTCCATGATTTCGCTAGCCGCGAGCCGGCGGCAAGCGCGAAACCAGTACGCCATATGCTCACGACTCCCAAACTCGTTCTTCGGAACCTCGCCTACCACGCGCGAGGCAACCTCGCGGTGCTGCTCGGCGTCGCGGTCGGCGCGGCCGTCCTCACCGGCGCGCTGCTCGTCGGCGACTCGCTGCGCGGGAGCTTGCGCGCGCGTGTCGAACGGCAGCTCGGCGGGGTCGACGCGGTCGCCTTTTTCCCGCGCCCGGTGCGCGTCACCCGCGACGACGGCACGCGCATCACCGACGGCTTGCCCGGCGAGGTCGCCCCGGTGCTGCTGCTCCCCGGCTCGCTCCTCGGCAGCGGCGCACCCGCGACCGCGCCGCACCTCGGTCACGTCACGATTCTGGGCGTCGACGGGCGGTTCGCGCCGAAGGGTGTGACTGGTGTGAACTGGAGCGCCGACAAGCGGAAGAGCGCGCGCAAGGGCGAGTACCCGCCGATCGTACTGTCCGCGCGCGTCGCGCAGAAACTGGGCGCGAAGGCCGGCGACCGCATCAAGCTCGGAGTGGAGAACGTCTCCGGCGTGCCGCGCACGTCGTCGTTCGCCAAGCGCGCCATCGACGACGTGACCAGCACGGAGGAACTCGAAGTCGCCGCGGTGCTGCCGGCCGACGCGCCGGAGAACGACTTCAACCTGACGCCCAACCCGGCCGCGCCGCTGAACGTGTTCGTGCCCATCTCGACACTCTCGCGCTTCGCAACCGGCGACGCCGCCCCGGTCGCGACACTGCTGGTCGCGCGCGGGGCCGCCGCACCGGACCTGAGCGCCGCGCTACGGAAGAACCTGCACGCCGAAGACCACGGGCTGAAGTTGCGCGAGATCGAGCGCCGGTTCGGCGCGGGCGGTTATGTCAGCGTCGAATCGACCGAACTCGTCCTGCCGGCGGCGAAGGTCGCGGCAATCGAAGCCGCGGCGAAGAAGCTCGGCCTGCGCGCGGAGCCGACGGTCATCTACGTCGCTGACGCGCTCGCGCATGAAGGGCGCGAGATCCCGTACCCGATCATCGCCGGCCTGAACCCGGAAGCCGCGGCCCCGCTCGGTCCGTTCCTGCCGAAGGGCGCGCCCGCGCTGGCCGACGGCGAAGTGGTCCTGCTCAACTGGCCGAACATGAAGCTCGACAAGCTCGCGGTCGGCACGAAGATTCGCATCGAGTACTTCAACCCCGACGTTGAAGGCGAGGGCAAGCTCGAACGCAGCGAGCTGACGCTGCGCGGGTACATCAGCTTCGACGCCGCCGCGCCCGACCGGCGGTCGGCGGCGCGCGACCGCAACCTCACGCCCGAAATCAAGGGCGTGACCGACGACAAAGCCAACCTGTTCGACTGGGACCGGCCCCCGGTGCTGCCGAAAGAGAAGATCCGCGCGCGCGTGCCGAACTCCAGCCCGCGCAACATCTTCTTCACCGCGCACAAGGCCACGCCGATGGCCTACGTCAACCTCGCCACCGCGCGCGCGCTGTTCAAGAGCAAGTACGGAACGGACACGTCGGTTCGCATCGCGCCCGCTCCCGGCGTGTCGCTTGAAGACACCAAGTTACGGTTGCAAGCGGAGCTGCCGGCACTTCTCGCCCCGCGTGGCGACGACAGAACCGATGAGTTCCGCTTCGAGCCGATCCGCGAGCGCCTGCTGACCGCGAGCCTCGGCGGGAACGATTTCGGCATGTTGTTCCTCGGATTCAGTTGCTTCCTCATCGCGTCCGCGCTGCTGCTCGTCGGCCTGTTGTTCCGGCTCTCGCTGGACCGCCGCGCGAAGCACGTCGGCCTGCTGCTCGCGACCGGGTTCGCGGTGAAGCAGGTGCGGCGGCTGTTGCTCGCCGAAGGGCTGATCGTCGCCGTGATCGGTGCCTCGCTCGGGCTGCTCGCGGGCGTCGCGTACAACCGGTTGCTCCTCAACGTGCTCCTCGACTTGTGGCCGGATTCGGAGGTGCGCTCGTACCTGAAGCCGCACGCCGCGCCGATGAGCTTCGCACTCGGCTTCGGCATGACCGTGGCGATGGCGTTCGGCGCGCTCTGGTGGAGCGTGCGCGGGCTGGTGAAGGTCGCCCCCCCTGCCCTCTTGCGCGGCGAAACGACGGTCGCGGTGCGCGGAGTCAAGCCGGCATCGCGCTGGTTCAAATGGGCCGCGGTCGGCGCGCTTGTGGTCGGCATCGCGTGCATCGCCAGCGGCGGCATGGTGGACAACCCCGACTTCCGCGCGATGACGTTCTTCGGCGGCGGTGGCCTGCTACTCTGCGCGGCACTGACCGGCGCGCACTTGTGGATGACGCGGACGCGCCACGCGGTCGTGAACGGGCGCGGACCGACCGCGCTCGCACAACTCGGCGCGCGCAACGCCGCGCGTAACCCGGCGCGAAGCTTGCTCACCGCGGCGCTCCTCGCGGCGGCGGCGTTCTTGCTGGTCGCGGTCGAAAGCTTCCGCCGCCAGCCGGACGCGGAGTTCGCCAATAAGTCCGGCGGCAGCGGCGGCTTCAACCTGCTCGCCGACACCGACCTGCCGCTGTTCCAGCCGTTCGACAACGGCCCCGGTCGCGCGGACCTGGAGAAGCAACTGAAGAGGGCCTACGCCCCGCGCGACGCGGACGCGGACAACGTGCCCGAAACGCCCGCGTTCCTGGCCGCGAAAGCCGAACTCGCCGCCATCGAAGAGGTGTACGCGCTGCGGTTGCGCGGCGGCGACGACGCAAGTTGCGCGAACCTGTTTCAGGCCACGCGCCCGCGCGTGCTCGGAGTGCCGGCGGCGCTGATCGACCGCGGCGGCTTCAAGTTCTACGCCACCGCCGCGAAGACCGCGGAGGAGAAGGCGAACCCGTGGCTGCTGCTGCGCAACACCAACCCGAACGGTTTCGTGCCGGTGTTCTGCGAACAGAACACCGCGCAGTGGATGCTCAAGAAGGGGATCGGAGACACCTACACGATGCCCGGCGACGACGGCGCGGATGTGACGTTCCTTATCGTGGGCACGCTCGCCGACAGCCCGTTCCAGAGCGAGTTGATCGCCAGCGCGGAGCAATTCGACAGCACGTTCCCCAAGCAGACCGGCTCGCGCTCGTTCCTCATTCGCACACAACCGGGGAAGGAAGCCGCGGTCGCCCGCGTGCTCGAAGTCGGCCTGCGCGCGAACGGCTTCGTTGCGACCCCGACGAGCGAGAAGGTCGAGCTGTTCCAAAAGGTGATCGGGGCGTACCTGTCAACCTTCCAGTTGCTCGGCGGCTTCGGCCTCTTGCTCGGCGTGTTGGGACTCGCGGTGGTGATCCTGCGCGGCGTGTGGGAGCGCCTCGGCGAACTCGCGCTCTTGCGCGCGGTCGGCTACCGCACGCGCGCGCTCCAGTTCCTCGTACTCGTCGAGAACGGACTGCTGCTCGTACTCGGGTTGGGCAGCGGCGTGCTGGCGGCGCTGGCGTCGGTCGCGCCGCACGTCGCGAGCGGGGCCGCGGTGCCGTGGGCGCGGCTCGGCGGGATGCTCGGACTGGTGCTCGCCGTCGGGTTCGTTGTGGCATCCGCCGCGACAGCGGGTATCCTGCGGGTTCCCGTTATTCCCGCCCTCCGTCGCGAGTGACTCTCCCATGATTAAGCTCGGTATCCTCGACTTCGACACGTCGCACTGTGTCGAGTTCACCCGCCGCCTGAACCGCATCGGCAAAGACGAAGAGCAGTTCGTCGAAGGCGCGAAGATCGTGATCGGCTGCGCCGGTGAATCGAAGCTCTCGCCGGAGCGGATCGCCGGGTTCACCAAGACGATGAAGGACTACGGCGTGCCGCTGGTGGACAAGCCCGCCGACATGATCGGCAAGGTCGACGGCATGTTGATCGAAGCCGTGGACGGCACGGTTCACTTCGAACGGGCGAAGCCGTTCCTCGAAGCCGGCATTCCGTGCTTCGTGGACAAGCCCTACGCCTGCTCGGTTGAGGACGCGAAGAAGATCGCGGAGCTTGCCGCCAAGAAGAAGCTGCCGCTGTTCTCGTCGTCGTCGCTGCGCTACGCGCCGGAAGTGGCGGACTACGTCGCGGACGCGAAGCACGGCAAGATCGCCGGGTGCGTCACCTACGGCCCGGCGTCGCTGTCCGGCTCCGACCGCAACGCCGGCCTTTTCCACTACGGCATTCACGCGGTCGAGATGCTCTACGCGCTGATGGGGCCGGGCTGCAAGCGCGTCACCTGTACGGTCGAGAAGGGCGCGGAGGTGGCGACCGGCACCTGGGCCGACGGCCGCGTCGCGAGCGTGCGCGGCACCCGCGCCCCGTCCAGCGGCTTCGGGTTCACCGCGTTCGCGGAGAAGGGCGTGCAGGCCGTGAGCGTGGGCACGAAGTTCATCTACCGCGAACTGCTCAAAAAGGTCGTGGAGATGTTCAAGACCGGCAAGGCCCCGCTGGACATCGCGGAGACCATCGAGCTGGTGGCGTTCATCACCGCCGCAAACAAGAGCGGTGCGAACCACGGCACGGTGGAGACGGTGAAGGTATGAAGCGACTCGCACTTCTGCTCACTGCACTCGTCGCCCCTGCTGCTTCTGGCGAGGACTGGCCGCGGTGGAGGGGGCCGCGCGGCGACGGCACCTGGAACGCGCCCGCCCTGCCGGACAAGTGGCCCGCAGCCGGACTCAAGACCGTCTGGAAGCAATCGGTCGGCGGCGGCTACGCGGGCGTGACCGTCGCGGACGGGCGCGTCTACACGCTCGATCTGGAAGCGCCCGCCGCGAAGAAGGTAGAGGCGGGCAAGCCGGACGGTACCGAGCGCGTGCTGTGCTTCGACGCGACGACCGGCAAGCCGCTCTGGTCGCACAAGTACGCGGTGCGCTACGGCGGCCTCGGCGGGTACGCCAACGGCCCGCGCACCTCGCCAACAGTTCACGACGGTAAGGTCTACGCGCTCGGCGCGGTCGGGCACCTGTTCTGCTTCGACGCCAAAACCGGCGACATCGTCTGGCAACACGACACGGTCGCGAAGTACGGGGCGCGCGTGCCGGAGTGGGGCTTTGCCGGCTCGCCGGTCATCGACGGCGACAACGTCATCGTTCACCTCGGCGGGAAAGACGCCTGCTTGCTCGCACTCGACCGCAAGACCGGCAAGGAAGTGTGGCGCGCGCTCGCCGACCCCGCGGGGTACTGCACGCCGGTCGTCATCGAACCGAAGAGCGGCAAGCAGGTCGTGCTGTGGACGCCGGAGTTCGTTCACGGCGTCGAGGCCGCGACCGGGAAGCCGCTGTGGAAGGTGCCGTACAAGGTCACTTACGGCGTGTCGATCGCGCCGCCGGTGTTCCACGACGGCATTCTCTTCGTGACCGGCTACTGGGAAGGTGCGAAGGCGATCAAGCTCGGCGCGAAGCCGACCGACGCGGTGGTGGTGTGGACCGAGGCGAAGACCCTGCGCGGGCTGATGGCCCAACCGCTGTACCGCGACAAACACATCTACTGCATCGACCGCGGCTTCGGGCTGACGTGCTTCGAGCTGGCGAGCGGAAAGAAGCTGTGGGACGACGACAACCAGCTCACGCCGAAGGCGCGGAACCCGCACGCCAGCATCGTGTTGCTGAACGACACGAACCGCGTCCTCGCGCTGAACGCGACCGGCGAACTCGTGCTCGCGCGGCTGACGCCCAAGGAGTTCGACGAGCAATCGCGAACGAAGGCGCTGCGCGGGCGCGTGTGGGGCCACCCGGCGTTCGCGGGGCGGTGGATGTTCGCCAAAACCGACGGCGGCGAAGCCTGGCAAAGTGCCGTGCAGAACGAGTTAGTGTGCGTGGAGTTGGTGGGGAAGTGACGCCGCTTGCGGCTCAGCACGCACGTGCCGAACCGCAAGCGACTCAAAAGCTACTTCCCCTTGAGCAGATCGAGGCCGGCGAAGGCTCGCAGTGCCTTGCCCTTCACCTTGAACTTGATGCTGAGCTTGTCGCCGCCTTCGACGCTGACACCGATAGTGTCCTTGCCCGCAGGTGAACCTTCGCCGAAGGCGTCCTTCAGCAGCGCCTTCAGCTCGTCGGGCTTCAGGTCCGGTTGCATCATCGGGATCAGCTTTGCGACCGACACGTCGAACGACGCGACCGACACTTTGATGGCCTTCGCCGCGAGCGCCTTCTTGATCGTCGCCCCGTCCGCCTCGATGCTGATCGCGATGCACTTGTCGGACACCGCGAGCCACACGATTGATGTGCCGAACAGCTTCTCCAGCGCGTCGCTGTTCTGCTTCACGTCGATCTTGTGCAGGTTGAAGTCGCCGACCTTCGCGCTGTCGAAGGTGAAGTCCGCCGCCCCGCCCGCGAACACGGACACGTCCTTCACCAGTTGTTCGATCTTCTTGCCTTCGGCGACGGTGAACGCGGCCATCACGCCGTAGTGCCCCTTCGCGTTCGGCCCCGTGAGCGAAGCCGCGATGTCCAATTCCCCGGCCTTCAGCGTTGGGCCGACCGCGTCGATCAACTGCTTCACCAGTTGTTCTTGATCGGCCGGGGCCTTCTTCAGCACATCGGCGAGCAGGTCGTCGATGGCCGCGGCGTACTCCTTCTTCATGCCGTCAGTGATGGTGATCTTCACGTTCGCACGGGCGACCGGGTTCGCGCTGGCGACGATACCCGCGGGCACACTGGTTTTGCTGCCCAGCGCGGCGAAGTTCTTCGCGGTCGCGCTGCCGCTCTTCGCGGTCAGCGCCACTTCGGCGCTGATCTCGTCGGTCTTGGCGTCGGCGAACAGCTTCACGCTGAGTTCCTTGCCGTCGTCGGTCAGCCCCTTGAACCCGGCCAGGAGCGCGTCAAACACGAGGTTTTTGAACCGCTTTTCGGCCGCGCTCTCGGTGTCGGCGTTCTTCTTGCGCTCGGTGTTGATGCCGAGTTCGAGCTGGCCCATCACGAACGTCTTCAGGTCGGCCGGGATGCGGTCGATGTGAACTTTGAGCGAGGCAACCGCGCCGTCGTCTTGTGCGAAGAACACCTTCGGGGTGATGAGCGCCTTCACGTCGAGGTCTTGCGCTTTCGGAGAAGCGTAGAGGTAGCCGTTCGCGAAACGGACGCGCAGGTCGAACTTCGCGCCCTGCGGGAGTTGGAGCGGCACCGCGTACGTGCCGTCGTCGGCCTTCTTCGCGTCCACATCGAGCCGCGCCTTCAGCGCGTTGATGAACTGGTCCTTGTCCGCGATGGGGATCATCACGACGATCGGGCTGTTCTCGACGTCCTTCGCGAGCGTGACGTACGCGCCGATCGGCTGCTTCGGGTCGATGCCCTCGATACCCTTGCCGTCGGCGCTGAGCACCTTGATGAGTTCGCGCACCTGCTTGACGGCGTCGTCCTTGCCGGCCAAGCCCGCGACGTACTCGAACTTGTCCACGAGGTCGTTGACGGAGCGGAGCCGCACTTCGACCGTAGGCCCGGCGTCCTTCGGCTGCGCGGAGGCGAACCCGGTTGTAAGTGTGAGCGCGGCGAGCGCGGCGAATAAGCGGAATCGCATTGGGAGGCTCCTTGTAGGTTCTCGTCGCCAGCTTCTACCTGCGCGACGGCGCGAAAGTGTCAGAGGAAGAGAGAAATCCTAAAACCTCTTGGTTAGCCGCGAGTCGAAGGCGAGCGCTGAGGGAAACATGAGCCAGAAGACGTGGGGCGGGCGATTCACCGGCGGCACGGACGCGCGCGTGGAGGCGTTCACGGAGTCGATCAGCTTCGACCGGCGGTTGTACCGGCACGACATCATCGGCAGCCAGGCGCACGCCCGCATGTTGGCCGAGGTCGGGCTGATTTCGGCCGACGAAGCGGAGCAGATCGTTCGCGCGCTCGACGAGATCGGTGCGGACATCGACGCGGGCAAGATGGAGTTCACCATCTCGCTCGAAGACATCCACACGCACAACGAGAAGGCGCAGATCGG
>SXHE01000720.1 GCA_005773755.1 Planctomycetia bacterium | reverse complement strand
GCGGTCAAGACCCGCCGCAAGTGCTTGAAAAATATGAGCGAGGACGACGGGACTCGAACCCGCAACCACCGGATCGACAGGTGGCTATGTGAACAGTAGTCTCGTCGTCGCTACCGCTTGAAGACTCACGACTTATGGTGACAGGCGGATGCTTCTGGTTACAGCCCAGCCTGCCACAGAATACCACAGTTTTCTAAGGCTTTCTACCGTTTTTCTGCCACCAACTCTGCCATGCTCTGCCATGTCGCAGAGATCGCTTCAAACCGCTCTCAAGGCTTCACCACGGCTCGGTACTGGATGGGCAGGAGGGCGAAGCGGGCAAGAAACACGGCCCCGGTGTAGCGGACGAGCCGGCGGGACGGGCTGCGTGCCGAGAGGACGACGTAGAGCATGAACAGTGGGTCGTCTTGGGCCTTCCTGACCTCCCCGGCGGTGATGATGAAGGACTCCTCCGTGCCGCCCACGCCCTTGACCTCGGCATGCTCCTCGGCCGCCCCCTTCAGGCAGTGCAGGTCGTACCCGCACCGATCCCGCTCTACCGATCGTACCGTCCAGCCGCGGGCCAAGTAGTCCGCCTCGACCGCGTCGCAGGCGGCCCGCTCCACCAGCGCGTTGTTCTCGGTCGTGCCGAACCCGGCCCCGCCCCCGCGAACGGCCGCTTCAGCGAGTGTGGAAGCCGTCGGTGGCGGTGTGCTCAACGCCCCGACGACCTCGCGTCCACGGTCCGTCAGCCGGTATTGGCCCGGCGAGATCATGTGAAACAGGCCGCGGTACTCGGCACGCACCGACGGGGCCGAGCCGGGTTCGTCGCGCATCCCCTTCAGGATCGGGGTGAAGCTCCCCTGCGACAGGCCGATCAGCTCGCGAACAACCCCCGACTGGAACGTCCCGTGCAGGTCGGTGCCGAGCACCTGAGCCACCCCGCGGAGGATGCGCTCGGCGATGACGCCGTCTTCGGCGGGTTGGCCGCCGTCCGGTTGGGCGGCCACATAACCCGCGGGCGTGTGGAGGATGTGACCGCGCTTCTGGAGCGAGGTGAGGTGCGAACTCGCCGAGTTCTTCAGGTGGTAGCGGGCGTCGCGGCAGATGGCGGACAGGGTCTTGGGCTCGTCGCCGATCGCCGCGTTCAGCCGGGCGGCCCTGGTGCCGAGGCCGTACCCCCACTTGTCGAGCACGCGGATCTTGCTCCCGCGCACCTTGAGCTGGACCCGGTCGTTCGCCCGAACCCGCAGATTGCTGAGCACCCGGCCGAGGCTGCTCCGCTCGCCCGACAGCGTTGTCACGGTCGGCGAAACCCAGACGTAGTCATTTTCCGGCGTCGCCCGGACGCGGCCCTTGTACCACTCGTCACCGAGGAGGAGTTGCACACGCACCGCCCCGTCGCGCTCGGCCGTCAGGCCCGCCGCGTGCGCGACCGGGACGTGGATCTCCAGTACGGGGGTCTTGTCCGCGTACTGCCCCGTCGAGCGCACGGTCCCGGCGACTACGACCACCATACGCACATACTCCTCCGGTCACACGGCTGGTCGCATTGTCTCGCGCTTCAGGCGTGGGGTGAAGGGCGTGGCCGTGGTTCTTGCCCGGCCGCCGAAGGCGGTACTCAGTCCCAGCCGAGCCCGGCCACCATCTTGTCCACGGCCGCCTTCGCGGCCTTGAACTTGTCCTGCTGGCCGGCGAACCACCCGGCCTTGTACGGCGGCCAGGAGCGGCCCTCGCGTGCCTCCTCTGCGATGACGTCCTTCCTCACGTCGTCGTGGAACCGCCACCGCCAGCAGAACCGGCCGGTGGAACGCGGGCCGCCAATCTGGTCCGCTTCGAGCAAACACTTCAAGTACTCGAACTTGTCGAAGCACCGCTCGTACCGTCGGTCCTCCGCGAGGACGGGCCGGAGCGGCTCGCGGAAGAGGTTGAAGAAGTGCTCGCTCAGCGGGCAGTACCACCGCTGCTTCAACATCTTGTTCACCAGGTCCCGGTCGATGACCCGGTACGGCGAGAGGCCGACCAGCGGCGGCTGATCCTCCTCGATCCGGCCGTTGTGGACCTTCGGCCGGGTCAGGAGCGCGAGCAGGGTGCCGTACCGCCCCGCCGCGGTGGCCGCGATCCCGCCCGCGTACAGCAGGAGCAGTGCGGGATACCGCCGCAGGTCGATGAGCATGGAGTACCCGTTCCGCTCCCCGCCGGGGTTGGCGACCGCTTCGAGGAGCTGACACCACCAGTCGCTCTGCGCGTCGGTCCCGTAGTAGCAGCCCGTCGCCATCGCCGCCACGGCGACCCGGCTCGCCACTTCAAGTTGTTGCACCCGCTCCCACACGACCTCCTCCGTCAGCCGGACGGTCGTGCTCACCGGGAAGTCGGACCCGCCGAGCCGGCGGCCCAGCTCATTGCCCTGGCCCAGCACGAGGTCGGTCAGCGCGATCCGGTGACGGTCGTCGGCGAGGTACTCCTTCACTTGTGCGGCGACGGACTCCGGGGTGGGCGTCTTCGGGGCGGCGTCCTCCTGCACCTTGACCGCGTACCGCTTGAGCACCGGGGTCAGTGCGTCCTTGAGCCTGGCCGCGAGCTTGTCACGCTCGTCCGCCTTCACCGCCTGGTCGGCGGTGACGCAGTAGGTACACATCCGCCGCAGCCGCAGGTCGAACGGGAGGTCGCCCACGTCCCCGTACGCGGTGTTGAACACGCAGATCACGTTGTCCCAGGTGACGGCCTTCGCCGCGTAGCCCAGTTCGAGCAGGACGTTCGGGTTCGGGGTCTTCCGGTCGGTGGAGGCGGCGTTGATGATCGACACGTCGCCGACGAACACCTGGCACTCGTCGATCTTGCGGAAGATGGTGGAGGCGATGTCCGGGGTGCCGGACACGCCCGCCGTGTCACGCTCCAGGCACGGCTCCAAGACGGTCTCGGCGTCGGCCTTGATCGACTCGATGGCCTTCTGCAACGCCCGCTCGATGAGGCCGCGGTTCGTGTTGTTGGGCAGGTCGCTCTGCCACGAGTAGAAGATGGTGACCTTCATGACGTCGCTCGTCCCCAGGCAGAGTGGAACACTGGGCGGCGTGGTCCCGGTGCCCGGCACGAGCCGCCGGGCTATTCTCGCACGGCCGCGATTGTAGTTTCGACGTTGGTTGATCGCTGATCTGGCCCGTTGGGTGAGGGGCAAGGGTTGAGGACAGACACGGTCGCACGCACGCCGCTCACGGTGGCGGCGCGACGGATTTCCAAAAGTGGTTTTTAAGTTTTCCTTGTAGGGTGGTTCTCTGGCCGGGCTGTACCGGCCGCGGGTTCGTCGCGCGTGAACGCGGGCGGGAGGCGGCGGGTCGGTTCACGTCGGGTCGGGGCTCGGACACGCCTTGAGGACCAGGTCGAGCTTATCCTCGATGCGCGCGAGCTGATCGTGCGTCTTCGCGACGGCCTTCTCCAACTCGTCGAGCCGCCCCGCGAGCTGTTCGCGGAGTATCCGCTTCATGTTCAGTGCGGTGGCGACAGCGGTGTGGAACACCGTCCGGTTGAAGTCCGTCATCTGGCTCGGAGTGACGTCATCCTCGACGTTGAACCGGCACACCCCTTCGGGGTCGATCTTCGGGGCCGGACCGTGCTTCGTCTTGCGGGGCTTGGTGACCGGAAGGACGGCGAACACCGTCCCGTCCTTCAGACCGAACACCGAGTAGTACACCCTCTTCGCCTTCATATGGTCACCTGCGGTTCTTCGGGATCGGGCGAGGGGCACGCGGCTAGACTAACGCGAACCCGCGTCACCGCGTCGAGGAAATGAGGCATGGGCGACTCGTACCAGTTCACCGTCGACGTGTTCCGTACCGTCTGCGACCGACTCTCGGCAAAGGCCACCGAACTGCAACTGCTGGTGGAGACGGGCACGTCGTTCGACGAGTGGCTCACCTGGGAGGCATTCCTCGCCTGCAAGCTCCGTGAGCCGAGTTACCCGTTCTGCGAAGTCGCGGCCAAACCCACCTACGCCAGCGAGGACGTGACAGGCGACGGCAACGACCCGGACCGGAACCTGGGTGACCTGCGTGTCGGCGGTCCTCACGACGGGGCCGACCACTGCTGGGCGTTCGCCGAGTTCGTGCTGCTCCACGACGGCAACCGCACCGGCGGGGAGTGGCGGCAAAGGATAGAGGCCGAGGCGGACAGGCTCAGGCGGCTGGGGTGGAAGAAATCGGCGTCCTTATTGGTGGTGGTCGCAGCAAGTCGCGGAGATGTGATGAAGGAATGGGGCGACGACCTTGCGGGCTGCGCGGTGTGGAATCAGCCCGCCCTGACCGATCCCTTCGTCATCTCCCTGCCGGGCGGCGGAACAGTCGTCGTGAAGGCGTTCGACATCAAGCGGAACCCGGCCGACACGCTCACCGCAGCGGGCAACTGAACCTCTCAACCGATCAGGAACGCGGCGAGCCGCCCCGCCAGCCAGTCGCGGAACTCCGGGGTGGTCGGCGGGCAGTGCTTGCACCCGGCGATCACCTCGCCGTCCGCGTGCGGGACCACGGCCTTCACCCGCCGCACGACCGCGTCGCCGGGGAACGAGATGTCGTCGGCCGCACCCAGCACCATCACCGGCATGGTCAGCTTCCGCAGGTCTTCGTCGGACGCGAGCGGCGGGATGCGGAGGTCGAACGGCATGTCCCGCACGCTCTCGCCCATGAACCCTGTCCAGTCAGCATCCCAGGTAGTGATCAGCGGGTCGAGCAGCCGCCGCAGATTCCGCTCCGACCGCCACACCTTATAGCGCAGGAGCGGCAGGGCCATCTTGGTGAGCCCCTTCCAGTGCGACCCGTTGGCGATCCCCGCTGGCACCAACAGGGCCAGCCGCCGAACTCGGTCCGGTGCGGTCGCGGCGGTCAGCCGGGCGACGAACCCGCCGAAGCTCACCCCGAACAGATCCACCGTTCCGAGCCCCAGCCCGTCGAGCACGTCGAGCAGCCACCGGGCGTAGGCGTCGTCCTTCAGGGACAACCGCACCTGCGGCCCGCGGACGGAGTGGCCGGGCAGGTCCGGGGCGACCAGCCGGAATCGGTCGACAAGCGGGCCGAGTTCGGACAGCAGGTGGGCGGCCCCGGTCCGCATCGCGTGCAAGCAGACGACCGGCGGGGCGTCGGCCGAGCCGGCGATGAGTACGTGGCTGGGGCCGTGGCGGGTCGGCACCTCACGGCCCTCGACCGGCCCCGACACGCGGTCGCGGAACCGCGTGTACCACGCCTCCAGCCGCCCGCGGGCGGCCTCGTCACGCCACACCGTCTTGCCCATCGTCACATCCTCCCGCGTGAGCGGGTCTCCGGTTCACGGCTTGCCGATCGCCTTCGCCATGCCGGCGGCGAACCGCTCGCCCAGTTCGATCTGACTGGCGGCGTCGAAGTGCGTCCCGCCGTCGAACGTCTTCAGCTTGTCAGCCGGGACGAAGAACACGCCCTTCACCTTCTCCGCGGTCGCCTTCTGCGCGGCCCGCACGGTGTCGCGCTTCCCGTTGTCGTACACCTCGCCGACGCCGAACGGCAGGTCCGGCAGTTCCAGGTCGGTCCGCACGCGGGCGATGAAGGCGGTCAGGAGCTTCTCGTATTCTTCGGCGGTCAGCCCAGCGTCGCTCTCCCCCTGGTGCCAGATCATCCCGCGGAGCGTGTACGTGTGTCCCTGGTCCTTCAACTCCTTCAGCGACTTCTTCGTGAAGTCCAGGAATGCGGGGTATAGCCGGTCCTTCGCGTCCGGGTTCCAGTCCTTCGCCAGGCTCGTGCCGCCCTCAGCGAACTTGATGAGCGCGACCGTCTTGCCCTTCAGGTGGTCGGCCACGCCGCGGCCGAAGGCCACTTCCGGGCCGAACGTGCCGCTGGGGAGCTTCGTCGGCTTGTCCTTGCCGGGGGCGACGCTCCAACCGGGCTGGAGCGGCTTGAACCCGTCGCTGGTCATCACCGGCCCGCGGAGCTTCGAGCACGAATACGCAATGAGTACGTTTTCCTGGGGCTTGGCCCACTTCGCCAGCGGGCCGGTCAGCTCGGCCGCCTTGCCGCGGCCGTCGCAGTTCGACTGCCCGGCGACGACGAACACCTCGAAGTGGTCGGCACGGGCTGCGTCCGCGCAGAGGAGGCCGGTGCCGCACGCGATCACCCACGTCATCGCTCGCATGATCAACTTCTCCAACAGCTTGAACCGGCCGCATGGTGACGACTCGAAAGATAACCGATCCGGCCGCGGTTCGCATCGGGTTGGTGCTGGGCCATCTCCGGGACAATTCCCAACTATTCCCGCACGTCTCCCCTTGACCCTGGACCGTGGTACTGGCCGTACCATCCACACGACGACGGCGGAACAGCCCCGGTCGATCCGCGATCGGGGAGGTGGGTCGCCGATACGCCGGCCGGGTTCGCGGGGCTCACCCGCGGGCCGGCGTCGGCCCGCCGCCCGCCGTCGACAACGGAGTGACCACCATGTTCACGAATCTGATCGCCGCGTTCGCCCTCGCCGCGGGGTTGGCCGGCACCGCCCTCGCCCTGACCGGGGCCGCCCCCGCCCGGAACTGTTGCGAGCCGGGGGCCGCTTGTTGCGTCCCCGGCTCCCCGTGTTGCGGGGACGCCCCCGCCGCGTCCGGCGGGGACTGCTGCGTGCCCGGCGCACCGTGCTGCGAGCCCGGTGCCGACTGCTGCCAGGTGGCCGATGCGGCCGTGAAGGTGTCGAGAGTTTCGCCCTGCTGCCAGCCCGCAGCGGCGTGCTGCGACGGCGGTGCCTGCTGCCACGCCGACTGACGACCGAACCGCCGGGTGGTTCGGCAGAAAACCGACCACCCGGCCCCGAACCGCTTGACTCCGTACCGAGGTACGGGGTGTAAACTGCCTGTGGAGGTATCGACCATGCGGGCGATCAGCATCGGGCAGTTGGCGAAGGCGGCCGGGGTCGGGGTGGAGACGGTCCGGTTCTACGAGCGGAAGGGGCTGCTCGACGCCCCGCCGCGCAAGGAGTCGGGCTACCGCCAGTACGACGCCGACGCGGTCGAGCGGCTCAAGTTCATCCGCCGGGCGCAGCTGGTCGGGTTCACCCTGAAAGAGATCCAGGACCTGCTCGCCCTGCGGGACGACCCGGACGCCCGACGGGCGGACGTCCGGGAGCGGGCGGCGGCGAAGGTCGCTGACATCGACGCCAAGGTCCGCGACCTGCTCGCGATGCGGGCGTCGCTGACGACTCTCCTGGCGACCTGCGAGGGGGACGGCCCGGCGTCGGACTGCCCAATCATCACGGCCTTCCGCGACGAGGGCCGCAACGAACACACGGAGCGAAGCTGTGAACACGGTGAGGGTGAAGACTGACCTGCGGTGCGGGGCGTGCGTGCGGTCGATCGGGCCACTCCTCGACGCCGAGCCGGGGGTCAAACGGTGGCAGGCCGACGTGTCCACACCGGACAAGGTGCTGACCGTCGAGGGGGACGGGGTGACCGCCGGCCGGGTGGGCGAGGTTCTCGGCAAGAAGGGGTATCGGGTGCTCGGCGAACTGCCGCACGAGGCCCCGACCCGACCCGCTGCCCCGGATGCAAATCAGCCGAAGGCGAGCTACTACCCGCTCGTGCT
>SXHE01000719.1 GCA_005773755.1 Planctomycetia bacterium | reverse complement strand
GCTCGACGCGCTGGCGAAGCCGCAGCCACCGGCCGCGGTGGTCACGGCCGCGGAGTACGACGTGCGGGCCGACGACACCGGGGCGCGGGTCACGGCGAAGTTCGTGGTCCACGCCTTCCGCGCGGGTGACAACGCGGTGTCACTGCCGCTGGACGGGGCGCGGCTGGAGCGCGCGACCGTGGACGGCGCGCCGGCGTTCCCGGTCGCGGCCCGGCCCGACCTGTACACGGTCGCGCTCGGCGGACCGGGGCGGCACGAGGTCGAGGTGCGGTTCGCCGCGACGATCACGGCCACCGGACCCGACCGCGAACTGCGGTTCGGCGTGCCCGAAGTGCCGGCCGTGAAGCTGACCGCGAGCCTGCCCGGTGTCGCGCGGCAGCCGGCACTCGTGGGCCGCGTCGGGCGGCAGACCGTTGCGACCGGGGACCGCACCACCGTCGAGGCCGATCTGGGCGGCGCGAAGCTGGTGTATCTGCGCTGGCGCGAGGGGGCCGGCGGCGCGGCGGTCGTGAAGGTGCGCGAGTGCGCCCTCTGGGACGTGACCGAGAGCGGGGCCGACCTGACCGCCGCGTACCTGGTGCGCGTCGAGCAGGGCGCGGTTGCCGGGCTGCGGTTCGAGGTGCCCGCGGAACTCGAAGTGCTGCGGGTCGCGGCCCGTACCGCCGACGCACCGGCCGGGCCGGTCGCCCTGCGCGACTGGGCGCTCGCCGACGCGAAGGGCGCGTTCCGCTCGTTGCGGCTCGACTTCCAGGCCCCCGTCGCGGGTCGGTTCGTGGTGGTGCTGGAGTGCGCGCCGCGCAAACCGCTGACGCGCCAACCGGTGCTGCGGTTCCCGCGCGTCGCGTTCGGCACCGTGACCGGCGAGACGGAAGCCGTGTACGGGCTGCGGGCCGCGCGGGTCACGCTCGAATCCGTCGGGTTCGGCGGGCTGATCGACTTCCCGCCCGAGGCGCTCAAGGACAAGGACTTCGTCACGGTGCCCGATCTGAAGCTCGATCCGAACGCCACCGTGCGGGCGTACCGGCCCGTGTCCGGCGCGGTGGGCGAGCTGCGCCCGGTGCTGCGCGCGACCGAGCAGCCACTGGCCCGCTCTGTGACCGCGTGGCACGTCGGCCCGCAGCGCGCGGACGCCAGCGGCGTCGTGTCGTGGGTGGCGAAGGAGCCGCTCCCGCTGGTCGAGTTCACCGTGCCGGGGGCGCGCGTGCTAGACGTGCGCGGGCCGGACGTGATCGCGTGGGGACAGAGCACCGGGCGCGTGCAGGTGTGGCTCCGTTCCGGCGCGAAGGAGGGCGCGGTCGAGTGGACCGGCTCCGCGACGGTTCCCGCGCCGGCCAAGCCCACGGACCCGATCGCCTTCGACCCGACGTGGCCGCGGGTCCACGGTACACGGGGCGCGGGCGACGAGGTGCGCGTGCGCCCGGCATCCGGCTGGACCGCCAGCCCGGACCGCGTTCGCGGGTGGGAAGCGGTGCCCGACCGCACCGGCGACCTGCGGTTCCGCACCGACGCGCCCGCCCCCCAGTCGCTGCGCGTGCTGCTCGCAACGGTCCCGCCCGCGCGGTGACTCAGAACGATCCGGTACGATCCGTGGCGCGAGGTTCGATGTCCTCGACCAACTGTTGCTCGTGAACGCGCCGGGCCCTGAGCCGGCACATCGCGTCACCATTCGTGATCGCGGCCTCTTGCGTCGTCGCTCGTTACTTGAACAACTCGCGGACCGGTTCGCCCGTCTCCACGAGCGCGGTCGGGCGCTCCAGGCCGTCGCGGAAGTGAACCTTACGGGCGTCGATGCCGAGGTGCTTGAACACGGTCGCGGTCACGTCCTGTGGTGATACGGGGCGGTCCGCGGGGTGCTCGCCGCGCGGGTTGCTGCGGCCGACCGTTTGACCCATCTTCATCGACCCGCAGCCCATGAGCACGCTGAACACGTTACCCCAGTGGTCGCGACCGCCTTCGGGGTTCATGCGCGGCGTGCGGCCGAACTCGCCCATCGCCACCACCAACGTGCGCTCGTATAGGCCGCGGTCGATCAAGTCGCGAATGAGAGCCGCCAGCGCACGGTCGAAGGGCGGGATGAGCAGTTCCGCGCCGGGTTTCGTGGCGAGCCGGTTCGCGGTGCCGTGGTGGTCCCACGGCTGACAGTTCACCGTCACGAAGGTAACGCCGGCTTCGACCAACCGCCGCGCCAGCAGCGCGCTCTGACCGAAGGTGTGCCGGCCGTAGGCGTCGCGCACCGCCTTCGGTTCCGTGGCGATGTCGAACGCCCGCGCGGTCTCCTTGCTGGTGAGCAGCGAAAACGCGCGCGCGGCGTGCGGGTCGAGGTTGACGCTGCTCGAATCGACCGCACGCTTGTTCGCGTCGAGCGCTCCCAGCAGGTGTCTGCGGTCTTCGAGCCGGCCGATGGGCACGTCCGGGGCGAGCGACAGGTTCCGCACGCGGAAGTTCGCCTCGTTCGGGTCGGACTCCGTGACGAACGGGTTGTACCCGCGACCGAGGTACGCGGCGTAGTGGAAGAAGTTGTCCGTGCCGCCGCGCAGGTGCGGCACCGCGGCGTAGGGCGGCAGCCCGGCCTTGCGCGCGCCGACGAGCTTCGCGGCGGCGCTGCCCATGCACGGCCGCTGCTGCACGTTGAAGTTCGGCACGTTGAACGCCGGCCCCTCGAAGCCGGTCAGCATCCAGTGGTTGCCCTTCGTGTGGTCGCCGGAGCCGTGGTTGACGCCGCGCAGGATCGCGAGCTTGTCCGCGACCTTCGCCTCTTCCGGACACAACTCGCCGAACTGAATGCCGGGCACGCTCGTCTTGATCGCACCGAACGGCCCGCGGAACTGCGCGACCGCGTCCGGCTTCGGGTCCCACGTCTCCATGTGCCCCGGCCCGCCGCTCATCCAGAACAGGATGACGCTCGCGCCGTCGACGTGCTTGACCTTGTGTTCGTCGCTCGCCTTGGCGCGCAAGAAGTCGCCGAGCGCCAGCCCGCCGACGCCGAGCACGCCCGCTTGAAGGAACGTGCGCCGTGTCTCGCCTGTGCAATCCGAACCGCTTCCGCCCGTCACCCTGAACATGGCAGCGTTCCGTGGGAGAGTGCGAACCGTATCCGACCAACTGTACCCCGAAACACCGGGCGTGTCACGTTTGTGTTCCGCGCTCGTGTCAGCTCTTCCCCAGGATCGCATCCACAACCCAACAGCCCCGCGCGTGCGGCGCTCAGCGTGGGGGAAGAGAGTCAGGAGGCGTCAAGTCGGAAGGTTCCCCCCGAAACCAGTTCAAGAGCAACCGCACACCCTCGAATATCGCGATCGGCGTCAGTACCACCACCATGCAGATCAAACGACCGGCAGGTGGGAACTCGAAATCACCGAAGATCGCAACGAGGATGCCCAATACCACCAGTAGCACGACCCCGATGAGCCACGTTCCAGCGAGGTTCTTGATGCTGTATGGTTCGTACTTCTCGTCGTCGCCCGGTGGCATCGGAAGTGCCTCCTAATCGCAAAGCAGAGCGCTGACGCCAATCGCCTGCGTAGTTTCAACATCCGCGGCGTTTAGTCTGTAGGAGGCGTGTCGGATGGTGGCTGAGAGGGCGGCTTTGCACGCAATTGATTAACCACCCAATGCACACCCAGTCCCAACATGACAAACGGGAAGAGAACAAAGAAGAGCAGAGCGCGGACATCCAACGACCCGATGCCGTCCTCCGCGACCAAGACTGCCAGAATCAGCCACCCTAGCGGAATGCCATACGCGACGAATGCGAACGCCCAACGGGCCTCGCGACGCTCCAGCGACTTCTGACACTCTCGGTAATCCGGCGTCATAGTAGGTGACTCCATCGTGCCTGTACGCAAACAGGGAGGCTCGTGCCTCCCTGCTGGTTCACGCGAAGCCGCGAGCAAAAGGCTTACACCAGTTCCGAGATCACCTTGCCTTCGGCGAGGTACTGCGGGCGGCCGGTGGGGTCGTTGATCGTCGTCGTTTCGGGGTTCAGGCCGAGGGCGTGGTAGAGTGTGGCGAACACGTCGCCGAAGCCAATGGGCCGATCCTTCGCCAAGCCGCCGTTGCGGTCGGTGCTGCCGATGGCCTGACCGGTCTTCAACCCGCCGCCGGCCAGAATCGCGCAGCTCACCTGAGGCCAGTGGTCGCGGCCGGCGTCCTTGTTCACCTGCGGCGTGCGGCCGAACTCGCCCCACGCGATCACGGTGGTGTCGTCCAGCATCCCGCGGGCGTCGAGGTCTTCGACGAGCGCCGTGAGGCACTGGTCGAGCTTCGCGCCGTGGTCGCGCACGAGGTCGAAGTTCTTGCCGTGGCTGTCCCAGCGGCCGTAGCTGAGCGAGACGACGCGGGCACCGGCTTCCACCAAGCGGCGGGCCATGAGCAGGTGCTCGTTCACGGTCGGCGCGCCGTCGTACTGGAACTGGTACGGCTTGCCGGTGCCGTACCGCTCACGGGTCTTGGTGCTCTCCTTCGTCACGTCCATCGCTTCCATCAGCTTGCTGCTGGTGAGCACGTCGAAGGCGCGCTCGGTGGCAGCGTCCGCGCCCTTGAGCGCGCCCATGTGGTCGGCGGAGCGCTTCATGTCGTCGAAGCCGGCGAGCAGCTTCTTGCGGTCCGGCATGTGGTCCTTGTTGGCCGCGTTCAGCACCATGTTCTGCATGTCCGGGCCGCGCGGCGTGAACGGGGCGAACGTGCTGCCGAGGAACCCGGTCTGGCCGCTGTCGCTCCACGGCCCGTGCTGCGTCTTCTCCGCGAGGCCGATGAACGGCGGCACGCTCGCGTCGACGCTGCCTTGCAGCTTCCACACCGCGCTGCCGAGGCTCGGTCGCCCGCCGAACGGGGCCAGCGACGCCTGCGGCCAGCCGGTCATGCACTGGATCGCGTCGTGACCGCCGCGCGCCCCGACCACGGAGCGGAGGAACGCGAACTTGTCCGCGCTCTTGGCGATGCGCGAGAACGTCTCGCCGATCTGAATACCGGTGACGTTGGTGTTGATCGGCTTGAACTCGCCGCGGATCTCCTTCGGCGCTTCGGTCTTGATCTCCCACATGTCCTGGTGCGGCGGGCCGCCGCCGAGGAAGATGTTGATGACCGCCTTGTGCCCGGTGCGGCCCAGTTCGCCCTGCTTCTTGGCGGCGGCTTCGGCGCGCAGCACGTCCGCGAGGGTCAGGTGCATGGCCCCGAACGAGAGGGCACCGACTTTGAGCACGTTCCGGCGGGAAATGCCGTCGCAGAGCCGAACACGGCCGAAGGGCATACTGAGCATGGCAGGCAGGCTCCCGTAAGGAGTGGGAGGAAGGCGGGAAAACCGGCAGTGGCTAACAAGGGAAGAATACTCCCGAAGTCGGTTCGCCGCAACAGAAAAGAGCGCTTTCGCCTCGCTAAGGCGCGGCGTTTCACCGCACGCAGTGTGCTGGGGAACCCCGCGCGGGTGCTGTTGACACGGTAAGCCGGGCCGGGCATGGTCGATTTTCCGCCACGGGGCGTCTGCCGCGACTGCGAAGGAGGGGCCATGTTCGCTCTGCTCGCGCTTCTGCTCGGCTTCGGTGCCGCCAACGGGTCGCCCGTGCCCAAAGCCAAGCCCGCCGCCGGGTTCGCGCCGTTCGACCTCACATACCTGCCCCGCGCCAGCAACTCCGTGCTCGCGGTGCGGCCGGGCGCACTGGTCAAGCACTTCGGCGAACAGGACAAGATGGTCAGTGACACCGTGCGCCGGACCCTGGCCGCCGGGTTCGCGTACATCGACGGCGACCTGAAGGCCGCCCCGCCGCCCGCCCTCACGGACATCGAACAGCTCGTCGTGAGCGCCAAGTTCAACTTGAATATCGAGAGCGAGAAGGACGGGCGCAGCAACTTCAACATCGTCGGCCTGTCGTCGGGCGTCGTGCGCACCGCCCAGCCGTTCGGCTGGGCGAAGGCGCTGACGATGTGGTTCCCGAAAGCCGAGACGGTGAAGCACGCCGGGCGCGAGTACGTGCGCGTGCCGATCACCGTGGGGAAGGACACGTCGCACCTCGCGTTCTTCGTGGCCGACGCCCGCACGCTCGCGTTCGACACTGATGAAGACGTGGTGAAGGGGCTGCTCACGCGACTGGACAAGAAGGAGACTGCCGCCGTACCGCCGGGGTGGAACGAGGTGTGCCGCGAGCTGGTCGCGGTCTGCCACGACAACACCGGCGAAGGGTGGCTGACCGCGCCGGACGCGCCGAAGCGCGACACCGACCGCGCGCTCGTGACCGTCGGCCGCAAGGCCACCTCGCTCGCGATCGGTTTCTCCGCGGGGGCGAGCACCAGTCTGAAAGTGGTCGCGACCGCACGCGACGAGTGCGACGCCCTCGACGTGCGCTCCGCGCTCAAGGCGGTCGTGACCAGTCTCTCCGACGAGGAGGAAACCGGGGCGGCCATCGCCAAGTTGTTCACCCGGACCGAGGTGAACCGCACCGGGAAGGTGGTGCGGGCGCGCGGCGAGGTGAAGGGCAACCTGCTCCGGCACCTGCTCGACCCCGAAGGCGAGCGCTAAGGGCGCGGATCAATCGATCTGGCGCGGCTGGTCGCGCAGGAAGCCCCACTCTTCCCAGCGGCCCGATAAGCCGAGCCGGGCCAGGTACTCCGCGTCGGGCTTCGCGCCTTCCGACGAGCGCACCAACGTGTCGGCCGCGTGGACCGCGGTGAGCGCCGTGAAAGCCGTGCCCGGACAGGTGCCGGGGTTGTGGTGCCAGGCGACCGCTTCCACGAGCGCGTCGGGCAACCCCCACAGGCCCAACAGATACGCGCCGACTTCGGCGTGCGTCGTGCCCAGCACCCGGCGCTCGGCGTCCGCGGCAGACGCCCCTTCGACCCGCATCATCGTGAGCACGTCCTTGTACGGGCCGGCGAGCTGGCTGGCGAGCGTGAGCTTGCCGATGTCGTGGAACAGCCCGGCCAGCGAGGCCTCGCGGACCACGCGCTCGTCGGCCCGTTCCGCGACCGCAATCGCGCCGGCCAGTTCCGCGACCTTCTGGCTGTGTTCCCAAAGTGCCTCGATGGAGAACGGCCGGAGCGAGCTCGGGTTGTACCGCGTGAACAGGTCGGCCGCGAGCACCAGCGTGCGGGTCAGGTCCGCGCCGAGGATGCGCACCGCTTGATTGGGCGTCGTTGCCGGTTTGCGCAGCCCGACGAGCGCGGAGTTCGCGATCTGGAGCAACCGGGCCGCGATCCCCAGGTCTTGGGCGACGAGTTCACCGACCGTAGCCAGCGAGTACTCGGGCATCATCAGTTCGTCGGCGATGCGGGTGTAGTGCGCGGACAGGGCGGGGACGCTGGCGAGCCGCCCGACCACCGACACCAGCGCCTGATTGCCGAGGAGCTGGCGGAGCGAGAACCCGCGCTGGATCGCGCCGTACAGTTCCGCCGGGTCGCACGGTGTTGGCAGAACGCGGTGCGCGAGCGCGACCAGGCGCACCAGTTCGCCCGGCCGCGACACGTCCGCGAGGACGATGCGGGCCGTAGGCGGGTGTCGGCGTCGGGCCTCCACGAGCAGCTCGGCGCACCCGGTGCCCGCGAGGTGCGCGTCGGTCACGAGGGCGTCGAACCCCGGCCCGTCGAGCTTGCGCAGGGCGTCCGCGCCACCCCGCGCGAGGTTCACTTCCCAGTCCCGCTGGGCCGACGCGAACGCCGTGCGGAACGACCGGTGTGCGCTCGTGTCGTCGGACACGTACAGCACGCGCCCGCTCATGCGACACCTCCCGCGACGGGCGCGGCGGACTTCGCGGGGCGGAACACCCGGTCGATGGTCTTCACCAGATCGACCGGGGTGAACGGCTTCGGCAGGAACTGCGCGCCGGGCATCCCCTCCAGCCGGCGCTGGTCGGGCACGTACCCGGACACGAACACGACCGCGATGTCCGGCCGCACGGCCCGCACCCGCGCGGCCAGCTCGCGCCCGTCCATGCCCGGCATCACCAGGTCCGTAATTAACAGGTCGAACGTGCGCTCCGGGGTCAGCACGGCCAGTGCCGCGTCCCCGCCGCCCGCTTCGGTCACGACGTACCCTTGCGTCTCGAGCGTGTACCGCACCATCTTCCGCAGCCGCGCCTCGTCCTCGACCAGGAGCACCGAGCGCCGGGTCGCGGGCGCGGTGCGTCCGGACAGGCTGAGCACCGGCAACAGGGCCGACGACCGCGGCGCGCTCTCGCACCAGGGGAACCGGATGTCGAACGTGGTCCCGGCGTGAAGGGCCGACTGCACCTCGACGGTGCCGCCCGCCTGTTGCACGATGCCGTACACGGTCGCCAGCCCCAGGCCGGTCCCCTTGCCCACGTCCTTCGTTGTGAAGAACGGCTCGAACAGGTGCCGCTTCACGTCGTCGGTCATGCCGGTGCCGGAGTCCCGAACCAGCAGCCGGGCGAACCGGCCCGCGCCGGTCAGCTCGCCGGTCTCGATGGTCAGCGTGCCCCCGTCGGGCATCGCGTCCTTCGCGTTCACGGCCAGGTTCATCACCACCTGTTCGAGCTGTCCGCGGTCGGCGCGCACGCGCACCGGGCGCGGGGACAGGCCGGTGACGATCGTGACGCGCCCGCCGATCAGCCGCCGCAACAGGCTCGCCAGCCCGGTCACGATCTCGTTCACGTCGATCACTTCGGGGCGCGTCGGCTGCTTGCGGCTGAACGTGAGGAGCTGGCGCGTGAGCGCGGCGGCGCGGGTGGCCGCGTCGTTGATGTCCTCGATCAGTTGCGGGAACTCCGGGTCGCCGGGCGGCAGGTGCTGGAGCAGGTGCGTGTTGCCGGTGATGATGGTCAGCAGGT
>SXHE01000718.1 GCA_005773755.1 Planctomycetia bacterium | reverse complement strand
GACGGTCGCGTTGCGAGGCTGGTCCATCAGCAGGGCCACCTCGCCGAAGTAGCGGCCCGGTCCCATCTCCGTCAGCTTTTTCGCCGGGCCGCCGTCCTCGCGCACCACCTCGACCGTGCCGCGGCGGATCAGGTAGAACTTGCTCTCCGCGTTCACCGGGTCGCCCTCACGCACGATGGCCTGCCCCGGCTCGTACACCTCCACGCGGCCCGGATGCGCGGTGAGCTGGTCCGGGCGCACGTTGTCGTTCGGGTGAACGCCGACCAGCACCGCGTCCGCGATCTTCTCCTGCTCTTCGGGCAGGATGGCCGCGAACGCCGGGCTTTGTCGCAGCCCCTCGCGCACGAACAGCCGCTCGGCGACCACCACGTTCGACTCGATCCGCCCGCGCTCCATGTGAACGATGCGGTCGGCGAGATTCATGATCCGCGCGTCGTGCGTCACGATCAGGCTCGTGGTGCCGTGCTCGTTGGCGATCTTCTTGAGCAGCGGAACCTGCCAATCGGCGAGGCGGCCGTTCTCGCCGGCCTCGGCCGCGGAACGCACCAGCTTTATGAGATCGGCCTCGGACCGCTCGCGCGCGAGCTGCTGCACGAGGGTGACGACGGCGAGGCCGCTGTTGGCGTCGAGCGCCGCGGTCGGCTCGTCGGCCAGCACCAGTTTGGGGCGGTTCACCAGCGCGCGGGCGATGGCGACGCGCGGGCGCTGACCGCCGCTGAGCGCCGCCGGCTTGTACTCGAACCGCGACTTCTGCGGCTTGCCCTGGATGTCCGTTTCGCCCAGCAGCAGGTAGGTGAGCAGCTCGCGCGCGGCCTGGTCCGGGTCGCCGGCGCTGTCGCGCAGCCGCTGCGCCATGCGGATGTTCTGCATCGCGGTGAGCGAGTCGAAGAGGTTGTGCCGCTGGAAGATGAACCCGATCAGCCGGCGCACGTTCACGAGGTCGGCCTCACTCACGCCGCGGAGCGTGCGGTAATCGCCGCGGTCGGCGTCCCACACCTCGATCTCGCCCTCTTGCAGCGTGCGCAGCCCGCCGATGAGCGTGAGGATGGTCGTTTTGCCGGAACCGCTCGGCCCGCTCATGATGACCAGCTCGCCCGGCATCACTTCGAGCGTGTTGTCGAACAGCACCTGCGTGCGCGTGTCGCCGGTGCCGAAGTAGTGGTTCACCCCGCGGATGCGGAGCACCGGCTGACCGGGCGGCGGGAGCGTTGCGGGCATTCGAGGGTCCGTGATGGCGGGTCGTCGCGGGCCGGTGGTCTTACCTCTCCCGTGCGGGAGAGGCAAGAGAAGGTGTCGGCTACTTACACGCTCTGAGAAACGCGATAAGGTCCGCGATCTCTTGCGGCGAGAGTTGCTGTTCCAACCCCGCGGGCATCAGCGAGACGGTGCTGGGGGCGATGCTCTCGATGTCGGCGCGCGAAACGCGCTCTTCCTTGTCCGCCGCGGTGACGACGATGAGTTCGTCCGGAGCGTCTTTCTTCAGCACGCCGTTGAGCACGCGGTCGTCCTTCGTGACCACGCGGACCGGCTCGTAGCTGCGGACGAAACTGGCGCTCGGGAACAGGATCGCTTCGAGCAGGTCGCGCTCGGTGCGGATGCCGCCGATGCGGGTCAGGTCCGGCCCCGCGAGGCCGCCGACGTAGCCGACCTTGTGGCACGCGATGCACTGCGTTTTCTTGCTGTTGAACACGAGCTGCCCGCGGCGGACGTCGCCCGGCTTCAGCTCTTTGAGCATCGCGTCGAGCTTCGCGGTCTCGCCCTTGCGCGCCTCCGCGAGTTCCGCGTACAGCGCCTCGGCCGCGTCCGTAACCGGCTTCGGGTACTTGTCGAGAATCGGCTTCACCATTTCGACGCGGAGCACGGCCCGCACTTCTTTTGCGCGGAGCGCGAGCACGAGCGGGCGGCCGACGTTCTGATCGGTCGTCTTGGCGAAGACGTTGAGGAGCTTCGCGAGATCGAGCGGCGAGGCGGTCTTGAGCGCGCCGGCCAGCGCGGTGAACTGTTCCGTGGTCAGCTTCGAGCGGAGCAGCACGTCGGCCGCGGTCGCGCGGTCGGGCGCGGGTTCGTCGCGGTCGAGCTTGCGGAGCAGGTAGCGCATGGAGTCCGCGTCGAGCGGCTGGCCGGTGGGCCGGGCGGAGAGGAACGCGAACCGGAACTCTTCGGACACGGGGCCGCTGGGCCACAGCTTCGCGCGCGGCAGCTTGGTCACGAACTCGTCGTACACGTTCACCTCTGTCGGCAGCGCGCGGAACACGGCCAGCGCGGCGCGCAGGGTGTCGCGGTCGTCGAGGGTCGGGGCGGCGGCGAGGAGCGCGTCGCGCCACGCGCCCGGCAGCGCTTTCAGCCCGGAGCGGGCCATCACCCCCAGCGCGAGCCGGGCCGCTTCCGGCGACTTGTCCACCAGCGAACCGCCCAACAGGTTCTGGATCGAGGCACTGGGCGCGAACTTGCCGAGCCGAGCCGCGAGTTCGTCGCGCTCCGTCTGGGTCAGTTTGTCGGCTGCGGAGAGTTTGTCCTTGAAGTACCCCGCGAGCGCCGTTCCCCACTGCGGGTTGCGGCCCGCGATCCACCACGCGGTTTCGCGCAGCGCGGCGTCCTTCGCGTCCAGTTCCGCGAGCACCGTCTTCGCTTCGAGGCCGCTGTTGGGGATGTTCGACAGCGCCGCGAGCGCCGCCCGGCGCACCCGCGGCGAGGCGTGCGCCAGCCCCTTCGCGATGTCCTTCACGTTCCCCAGTTCGATGAGCGCGTACGTGAGGGCGTGGTCGAGTTCGCGGTCGTTGCCTTCCTCGGCCAGAGCCTTGAAGATGTCCCCGACGTGGTGCCACTGGTCCGTTCGACCCACCGCGTACGCGGCGACCCGGCGCACCGCCGGCGACGTGTCGGCGAGCCGCTTTGCCACGAGGTGCGACTGGTCGCGGGCCTCGGTCCGCCACAGGGCCAGGGCGTGGAGCGCCGCCTTGCGAACGTCCTCGCGCGCGTCGTGCGTGAGTGCTGCTGCCGTGGCGAACGTTTCCGGCAGGTGCTCCCAGCCCAGGAGCCACGCCGCGGCGACCGCGCCGTGGTCCGTCCCGCCGGCGGCGAGGCCGCACACCCCGACGTTGAAGGCGCTGATCTGCTCCGCGGTCCGGGCCGCGTCGGTGGCGCGCTGCCGCACCGCGGGCCGGGTGTCGTGCAGCAACTTTCCGAGCGCGCCTTCGTCTAGATTCGCCCAGTCGATCTTCAGCCCGCGCGGGTCGTCCACCTTGTGCGCGCCGGTCTTCCGCACGCGGTAGATGGCCCCGGTCACGTCGGGCTTCACGAGCTGCGAGGTCGGGCAGCACAGCTTGTACCAGCCGCCGGTATCGACGATTAGCAGCGAGCCGTCGGCGTCCTCGATCACGTCCGTCGGGTGGAAGTCGATGCTGTCCGACACGACGAAGTCGAAGTCGCGCGTCTCGTAGGTCGAACCCTTCGGAACGAGGATGTGGCGCGACACCTTGCGCAGGTTGAACTGGCAGGCGAAGACGTTGTTGGCGTAGTCCTTACCGAACTGATCGCTCTCGTAGCGGTGCAGCCCGCACGGGGCCGCCGGGCCCATGTGCGTCATCGGCGGCATCAGTTGCGGGCTTGTCCACGGGTGGTCGTACACGACGTCGTGATCCTTGCCGTACACGCCGCCGTAGACCGCGTGGATCAGGCCGTCGCGCTTGCCGTCGCGCGGGTGCTGGAAGAACGTGGTGCTGAAGATGATGTCGCCGCCCGGCGTGAACACCAGATCGACCGGGTTGTCCATGCCGCCGGTCATCACCGGCTCGATGCCGGAGCCGTTGGGCTTCGCGCGGAAGATGTGCGCGGCGCGCGTCGTGAGCTTCTTCCCGTTGGGCAGCGTGTGCTCCTGCTTCGCGAACGCGCCCTTCGTCCAGTAGATGTACCCGTCGGGGCCGCGGTACGGGCCGTGCAGGTCGTTCGCGCACCCGGTCAGCGTCTTCCCGTCGAACCAGACTTCCTCCTTGTCCGCGACGCCGTCGTCGTTCGTGTCCGTGAACTTCCAGATGTGCGGCGGGGCCGCGACGTAGAGCGAGCCGTTGAGCCACATGCACCCTTCGGGGAACATCACGTTCTTCACGAACACCGTTTGCTTGTCGAAGACGCCGTCGCCCTTCGTCGATTCGAGCCGCAGAATGCGGTGCGGCTTGTCTTTCACCTGATCCGCGACCTTCGCGTTGCTGCCGCTCGAATCGGTGACGTAGAGCCGGCCGCGCTCGTCGAACGCGCAGGCGATGGGCCGCGGGGCGGCTTTCGCGTCGGCCGCGACCTCGATGGTGAAGCCTTCGGGCAGCGTGAACGTGTGGCCGTTCAGCTTCACTTGGTGGGTGGCCTGCGGCTGCGCCGCGGCGACGAGGGGCAGCGCGAGCAGCGAACAGAGCGCGAGGCGGAACATGGCGTGACTCCATCGAGATGCGCGACAGTATAGACGCAAAGACCCCACCCCCCAACCCCCTCCCCTCTGGAGTTCACCCAGTGTGGAAGGTGCTTGACCGTTGAAAAGTAAACGCCTCCCCTACCTGGTGTTGCAGCCAAGGAGGAGGCGGCGGGACCGATGGCAAGCACCACGCTCACCACGCCGATCCGTCGGCGATTATCCACATTCGCCAAGGGGCTCGCCAGACCCTTCACCGACTCACG
>SXHE01000717.1 GCA_005773755.1 Planctomycetia bacterium | reverse complement strand
GCGGCGAACCCGCGCGGCTCGCCAACCGTTCAACTTACGAAGTGACGCGCAGGCGGCGCGCGCACGGGCGATAGTCGGATGACAGCGGGCACCGGCAATTGGTTCATTTGGTGCGATTAGAGGGAAATCTCAGGATGATCCGCGGTCGGTTCGCGTCGTACTGGTGGCGGGGCGACCGCCGCCCTGCGGCCCGAACCCTTCTGGAGGAATCGGATGCAGATCGTTCCCCAACCCTGCGTGCGGTGCGGCGAGTTGATCCCGGCCGAGCGGATCGAGGCGCTGCCCGAAACGATGGTGTGCGTGCGGTGCAGCAAAGAGATCGGTGGCGAGTTCCACGTGATCGTGACGCCGGAGAAGACCAGCAAAGAAGGGAGCCTCAAGAAGAACTACGGCGGGTACACCACGCGGAAGATCAGGAAGCCGATCAAGCCGAGGGACGAGGAGTAACGGAACCACGGGGCTGATTCGGAACCGCGCGATCCGGCTCGCGCGGGAGTGAAGAAGTGAACCACCGCGCGAAATCGCTGCATTTCCTGGTGAAAGTGTGCGCGCACCGCACAATCTGATTTCGCGCCCGGCCGGGACACGTTCTAGGGTCGGTACAACGGTCGCCGCTCCACGGCGCGTTTCACCCAACCCTGCCCGGCCATCACCATGCACACGCTCCCCGGCACCGCCCAGGACACGCGCTACGACACGGCCCTCTACGCGACCCCGGCCCCGGTGCGCACGCCGGCCCCCGCTCGTGTCGTGCCCGCCGACGCCCCGACCATCCTGCTGGTCGACGACTCGTCCGTTCAGCGGCGGATCGTGAACAGCCTGCTGGAAGCCGCCGGGACGTGGCGCGTGATCCAGGCCAACGACGGCATCTCCGCCCTCGCGCTGATCGAGCAGTCGCCGCCGAGCCTCGTACTGACCGACGTGTACATGCCGCGCATGGACGGGTTGGCGCTGGTCGAGCAGATCCGCGACCGGTTCCCGCAGGTGCCCGTGGTGCTGATGACCGGCATGGGGAGCGAACAGACCGCGGTGGCGGCGCTCAAGGCCGGGGCCGCGGATTACGTCCCGAAGCGGTCGATGGTCGGCGAGTTGGGGCCGATCCTCACGCGCGTGCTGACGAACGCACAGGCCGAGATGGACCGCCTCCGGCTGCTCGACGGGATGACCGGCCGGCTCACGCGGTTCGTGCTGGTCAACGACCCGAAGCTCGTGGCCCCGCTGGTGACGCAGCTCCGCGACGACCTGCTCGCGGTGGGCGTGTGCGACCGGCACACGGCCACGCGCGTCGGCATCGCCCTGGAAGAGGCGCTGCTGAACGCCGTGTACCACGGCAACCTGGAGATCAGTTCCGAGTTGAAGAAGAACGGCGACGGGCCGTTCCACAAGTTGGCCGCGGAGCGCCGGGCGCAGGAGCCGTACGCCGCGCGCCGGGTGCGCGTGCTGTCGCGCGTCACCGAGAAGAAGGCCACGTTCGTTATCACCGACGAGGGGCCGGGGTTCGATGTGAGCAAGCTCCCCGACCCGACCGACCCGGAAAACCTGGACAAGCCGAGCGGCCGCGGGCTGCTGCTGATGCGCACCTTCATGGACGACGTGCGGTACAACGCCACCGGCAACCGCTGTACGATGGTCAAGCTCCGCGGCTGATGGCGAACGGCCGGCGTGAGCCGGTCGGTGCGAACGAATACGAAGAACCGGCCGGCTCACGCCGGCCGTTCGCCTACCCCAGCTTGTAGGTCACGATCTTGTTGTGGCCGACGCAGGTGATTTGGTCGGCGGCGGCGGTGATGGCGAAGTCGTGAACGTGGGTCATCACCTTCTCCTGGCGCAGGGTCTTCTTGGCGGCCACGTCGAAGAAACAGAGGAACCCTTCGCCCGCGCCACCGGCCCCGACCAGCCACGACGAGTCCGGTGCCCACGCGAGCCGGTTCACCAGCCCGCTGAACTTGTCACCGGGGAACTCGACCGTCCGCTTGCCCTCTTTCCAGTCGAACACCTCGACGCGGGCCTTGCCTTCCAGGTGGTCGATGTTGCCGACCTTGCCCA
This sequence comes from Planctomycetia bacterium, assembly GCA_005773755.1. Classification (GTDB taxonomy): domain Bacteria; phylum Planctomycetota; class Planctomycetia; order Gemmatales; family Gemmataceae; genus Gemmata. The sequence continues at coordinate 4,792 of SXHE01000717.1, read as the reverse complement.
TGCCGCCGACGGCGAGTTGCTTGCCGTCCGGCGAGAACGCGAGCGAGCGGATGCCGCCGATGGAGTGGAGCCGCTGCGTCTTGTCCCAGGTGTACATGACCGGGGCTTCGCAGGTGCCGAGTTCCTTGCCGGTCTTCGCGTCCCACACGACGACGTGCCCGACCTTGTCGCCGGTGGCGAGCAGCTTGCCGTCGGCCGAGAAGCACACCGCGTACAACATCGAGCCGAAATCGTTCGGCGTCTTCTCCTTGTGGCCCTTGAGTTCGTGGACGATCTTCCCGGTCTTCGCGTCCCAGAGCTTGCATACCATGTCGTCCGCGACGCTGGCAACCAGCGCCCCGTCCGGCGACGCGATCACCTTGCGAATCCACTTCGCGTGTGCGTCGTGCGTGCGGATCGTCTTGCCGGCCGCGGTGTCGAACCACGTCAGCTTGCCGTCGTAACCTCCGCTCACGAGCGTCGTGCCCGCGAGCGCGACGCCGGTGACGTAGCTCTCGTGCCCGTACAGTTCCTTCGGCTCGAACTTGGCCGCGGCGAGGTCGCCCGCGTACACCTTGAAGTCGGAGCAACCGAAGTACGCGGTCTCGGAGCCATCCGTCCGCGCGACCGCAAGCGTAATGACCGACCGCGAGTAGTCCTTGTGGAGCTTGAGCGTATCGGGGTTGGGGGCTTTCATGTTTGCGCGTTTGGTATTTGGTGTTTCGTGTTTCGTGTTTCGTTTAACCGCGGGCCGCAGGTGAGCGCGGCGCGCTCACCCCACCAGTGCCTTGATCGGTTCGACGCCGGGGTTGACGAGCGGGATCGGGCGGCTGCCGACGTAGTAGTTCTTGTGCGGGTCGAGGCCCAGCGCGCTGTACACCGTCGCGAACAGGCTGCCCGCGTCCACTTCCTCCGCGACCACGGTGTTGCCCTTCGGGTCGCTCTTGCCGTACACCGAGCCGCGCTTGATGCCCGCGCCGCTGATGGTGCAGCTCCACGCGCTGGCGAAGTGGTCGCGGCCCAGGCTCGCGTTGATGCTCGGCGTGCGGCCGAACTCCGCCAGCGTCATCACCATCACGTCGTCGAGCAGACCGCGTTCGCCGAGGTCGTCGAGCAGCGTCGCCATGACGTGATCGAGTTCGGGCACCATTTCCTGGTGCGTCTCGAAGTTCTGACCGTGGCTGTCCCACCACGCGCGGCCGACGCGGACGAACGGCACGCCCGCTTCGACCAGCCGCCGCGCGATCAGCGTCTGCTCCGCGAACTGCGTCGGGCCGTAGCGGTCGCGCATCTTCTGCGGCTCTTGCGTGATGTCGAACAGCTTCTCGCTCGCCATGATCCCGCGGACCCGCTGGTAGGCCTCGTTCTGGCTGTTCAGGGTGTCTGAGTTGCGGCCCTTCTCGAAGCCCTTGCCCAGCACGTTGCGCAACTCGCCGCGTTCGAGGTGGTCGAGGTCGGTGATGCCGTCGAGCTTCTTGATGAACTCCGGGTAGTTGTTCGTCGTCAGTTCCATCGGGGCGTAGCGCGCGCCGAGGAACCCCGACGCGCCGGGCGCCATGCTGCGGCCTTCCGTCTGCGTGTAGAAGGTGACGTAATCGGGCACCTTGCTTTCGGTCGGGCCGAACTCGCGGGCGACGACCGCGCCGAGGTCGGGGTAGCGGAGCGCGGCCTCGTCGCGCCGGCCGCGCATCATGGTGAGGGCGGCGGAGCCGTGGTCGCCGTTCTTGGTGTTCAGCCCGCGGATCACGCACGTCGTCTTCATCCGCGCGGCCATCTTGGGCATCAGCTCCGAGATGCGCAGGCCGGGCACGTCGGTCTGGATGGAGCGGAACGGCCCGCCGGTGGTCGCCCCCGGCTTCGGGTCCCACGTTTCGAGCTGCGACGCGCCGCCGGCGAGCCACAGCAGGATCACGCGCTTCTGCTTCGTCTTGAGCGCCTTGCTCACGTCGGGCGCGGTGAGCGCGTTGAGCGCGGTCATGTCCGACGCGAGGGCCGCGCCCGCGAGCGCCCCGCCCAGCAGCGCGCGGCGGTCGATGGCGTGAGCGGCGGACCCGCAGAAGGTGTTACGAGGCATGGCAGCGGCTCCCTGTGTGTGCTTGGCGAACGGCCGGTATAAGCCGGCCGGTGAGAGTACGGCGGAACCGGCCGGCTTACACCGGCCGTTCGCCTAGTAGCTGAACCGGAACTCGGTGCCCGTGACGAGCGCCCAGAGTACTTGCTTGTAGGCGTCGGCCTCGCGGCCCTTGCGCTTCTCGACGTAGACCACGAGCGCCTTCGATTCGTCCGCGGTCGCGGGGCGACCGTAGGCGACCTTCACCAAGAACTCGACCGCGTCCTTCTCCTTCATCCCTTTCAGCCGACCGAGGACGGTGCCGGTGCCGTCGGTCAGCATCTCCTTTAGCACGCGGTCGCCGTTGCTGAACAGCAGCGCCTCGCCGACGCCGATCTGGAAGTTGTCCGTGGGTTGCGCGATCAGGCTCGCGAACCCGCGCGCGGAGCTTTCAATCTGCTCCATCCGCTTCTCGAAGTCGTCCGGCGTGAGGTTGTCGAAGCTGGCCGGGTCGGTGGCGGCGATCTTGAGCGAAGTCGAGAGCTGCTGCGGGGTCATGGGCTTGAGGCGCGCGACGGCGAAGAACTTGTTGCTGGGCCGGTTCTCGGAGTCGTACTGGCTGCTGCGCGAGTACGCCTTGCTCATCACGATCCCGCGAATCAGCCGCTTCAGGTCGTACTTGTGCGCGGCGGTGTCGCGCGCCAGCCACGTCAGCAGGTCCGGGTGGGTCGGCTCGTTCTCGGCGTGCATCTGGTCGAGCGGCGAAACGAGGCCGCCGCCGAAGAAGCGGTGCCACATCCGGTTGCTGATCGAGCGCGCGAAGAAGTCGGCGTTCTGGCCCTGGAGGGCGATCTTCACGAGTTCCGCGCGGCCACTGAACTTGGGGGCCGGCGGCGGGGTCTTCGCGGCCTTCGCCTTGTCGAGTGCCTCCTTCTCGGCCTTCTGCTCGGCGGCGGTCGGCTCTTTGGCGTTCGCGTCCTCGACGGTCGCGCCCGTCAGGAACATCATCTTCGCGACGCGCTCCAGGCCTTTGGTCGGCTTGTACTTGATGACGCCGTACCCGCGCTCGCCGAGGAACCCGCCGTTGTCGAAGGTGCGGGCGAGGAACGCCTTCATGCCGTAGAAGTGGTCCTGGGTCCAGTCCTTGACGTGCGGGTGGTTGTGGCACTGGGCGCAGCTCACGTTCACGCCGAAGAACGCGACGCTCACGTCGCTGGTGAGCTTGTCCGCGTCGCTGACGCGCCCGCGGAGGAAGTCGGCCGCACCCTTAAGCTTCGCGTCGGCCTCGTTGGGCAGCAGCATCTCGCGGAACATCACGTCCCACGGCTTGCCGTCTTTGAGCGCGTCGGTCAGGTACGTTCGCAGCGCGCCACTCCCGCGCCGGTCGCCTTCGGGGTTCAGCATGATCTCGAACAGCGCGGCCTGATGGCGCACGAACCCCGGCGACGCGATGAGCCGGTCCACGAGCTTCGCGCGCTTGTCGCTGTCGCCCGACTTCACGTACGCATCGACTTCGCCGCTGGTGGGGATGCGCCCCACGAGGTCGAGCGTGAGCCGACGAATAACGGTGGCGTCGTCGGCCTGCGCCGCGGGGATCACGTTCGCGTCCGCGATGGCCGCATCAACGAGCTGATCGATGACCGCTTCGACGGTCTTGGTCGCGGGCGGCAGGTCTGCGGCGCGCGCGGACGAACCGGCGCAAGCGACGAGGACCACGGTGAGCAGCAGACGGAGCCGCATGAAGGGTGCTCCTGACAAGGCGGGTAGGCGCTTCGGCCCGGCGGGTGGGAGAGCTATCGGCAGGTCGGGCAACTTAACCCAAGTATAATCTGACGCGGGCCGAATGCCAGAGCGCATTTTGGGGGAAGAGTAGAAGCGCGGTCTCAACAGCCAAAACCAACATGAATCTGCCACAACAGCTTACGCCGACCAACTTCATGATCGCAACTGACGGCGGCACGGTCTTCTTGATGTGTGCAGATGAAGGCGGCAACGAGCACACGGTCAAACTCGTCCAGCAGATGAACCCGCGGCGCAACGAATCCCCGGACTGGATTCCCGGTCGCCTATACTTCGACAGCTCGTTGGTCGCGCTGCGGTCCGATGTCGAAGCCGGGATACTCGGCCTACTCTGCGCATCATTGACTGCCGGGACCGACGAACTCCAACGCTCGTTCACCGCGCGCGTCGTCGACTTTGTCGCGTCCGACCTGTACCTGCGATTCGCTGAGCGCGTGAAGCAGGTCGCCAGTGAAGTATGCGACCCAACCCAATACACGGTGTGGATCGCCTGCGACGCCGAGAACCGTAACCAAGTGATCGTGCGCCTGGCGCGGGTTGAGGGTATCGGGATCAACGCGGCGCGAGAGCGGATCGATCATCCTCAACCGCTGGCAGAAAATATCAGCGCGTCGGAGGTGCCGGAGGCAGCAGCGAAATATCTGGCGGCCGGGTTGACAGTGCGAGTCGAACCGACATTTCCGTGGCCATTGTCGTAGGTACGATCACGTCGGCGGTTGCGGCACGTCGCGCCAGCGGCGGGGTTGGACCGAGGCGGTAGATAATCGCCGCGTGGCGTCAGGTCGCGTTGAGTTGCACGCCCACCTCCGCGAGGGCCGCTTTCAGCGCGGCGAAGTTGTCTTCTTCCACCACCACCGCAAGCGGGCCTAATCGCTCCGCGATCAGCGCGCGTGTGCCGGGCCACTGCACCACGCCGTCGGCCACGTCCGGGGTCGGGAACTTCACCACGAGCAGCCGCGCGGC
>SXHE01000005.1 GCA_005773755.1 Planctomycetia bacterium | reverse complement strand
GGCGATGAAGTCGCCGTCCGGCGAGTACGCGGCCTCGAAGCCCCACGGGATCGGGAGTTGTGTGGGCATCCCGCCGGTGAGAGCGACGGTGTAAAGCTGATCGTGGCGCACGCTGTGGGCGTTGCGCGGCGAGGCGAACAGCACATGCTTGCCGTCCGGGGTGAACCCGCGGACGGTGTCGCGCGCCGGGTGGCTGGTCAGGCGTGTCGGCGTGCCGCCGGCCGTCGGGATCGTGTAGACGTCGGTGTTGCCGTCGTACTGCGCGCTGAACGCGATGGTCTGGCCGTCCGGCGCGAACACCGGGTTCGACTCCAGCCCCAGGTCGGACGTGAGCCGCTTGGGGTTCGTCCCGTCGCCGTCCGCGATCCACAAGTCTTCGGCGTACACGAACGCGATGTTCTTCGCGCTGACCGCGGGCATCGACAGCATCCGCGTATCGTTCGGGTTGGGCTGTGCGTGTACTGTCGCGGCGGGAGCAAGCAGCCCCGCGGCGAGCAGCGCGAATCGTAGCGCGCGCATCATGGTGACGGTTCCGAATGGAGGAGAGGGAAGTGACTGGGGGACATGATATTCCGGCGAGCGCGGGGCGTCTTGTGCTCCACCTCTCCCCCATGCTTTGATGGGGGAGAGGTCGGCGAGGCTTTGCGAGCCGGGTGAGGGGGAGCCGCACAACGCAAGTGAGCGACGCGGAACTGATTCCAGTTGCCCAGCGCCCCCTCACCCGCCGGCCCAAAGCGGCCGGCGACCTTTCCCCCATCAGAGCATGGGGGAGAGGTGAAGACCTCGCCGCGCTCACTTCTTCGCCGACAGTTCCTCAATGACCACGCTCTTGTAGTACACCTTCACCTTCGCGCCGCCGTGGACTTGTAGGCCGATGATGCCAGACTTTTCGATCTTCGCGTCCTCTTCCTTGTAGTCGACGGTCAGCGTGCCGTTGAGCCACAGGCGCACGCGCGGCCCCTCGCAGCGGATCGTGTACTCGTTCCAGTCGTCGTGCTTGACGAGCTTCTCGATCACGTCTTTCGCGGGCTTAGCGAGCACCTTGTTCCGCCGCGACTCGTCGTACAGCGCGCCCCAGTAGTCCTGGCCCATGTCGGCCTGATAGCCGCTGACCTCGTGGTGCTTGGGGATGCGCTTCGTGCGGAACTGAATCCCCGCGTTGGCCTTCTCCTTGTCGCCGGTCAGCTTGAACGTGACCTTCAGCTCGAAGTTCTCGTAGGTCTTGGTGGTGCAGAGGAACTCGTTTCGCGGCACGACGGTATCCAGCGACCCCGCGACGATGACCCCGTCTTCGACCTTCCACGTCTTCTCGGTGTCGCCCTCCCACCCGGCGAGCGTCTTGCCATCGAACAGCTTCACCGGCTCCGCGCCGACCGCGGGCGCGAGCATGAGGAGAGCAACAATAGAGAGGAAGCGGCGCATGGGAACGGCTCCGGTTTTCACCCCGAACGGGGCTAACAGTAGGTTCCGGTTTGATAGGGACCGGCGCGGGCAAGTCACCAGGGAAGGCGTCTGGCTCCGGTCGCGCGCCGCACCGATCCGGTCTACTCGCCCTTCGGTTTCTTGGGTCGCGCGGCGCGCTTCGTGGGGGCCTTCTTGCGCTTCGGTGCCGGCGGTGGCGCGGGCGGCGCGACCGGTGGCGGGGGCGGAACGAAGTCGCGGTACGGCGGGTAGGTGAGCCACGGCCTCTGGTCGACGCGCAGGTGGAACCACGGCGGCCCGTTGGGGGGCGTGCCGACGTGCATCAAGATGTTCGCGTTCATCGTCCCCCACTTCACGATCCCGTCCGCGAGGGTGCCCCAGACGCCGCACCGCTGCCACTCGTTCGACTCGCGGAAGAACGCGCCGGGGTGGGAGTAGACGTGCTCCGGGTCGCGCGCGGACGGGACGATCAGGATCGCGTCCTGGGCCACGTTTACGAAGCTGACGACGTGCCGGAGGAGGCCGTAATTCGCTTCGCGCGCCTCGCGGATGCGGATCGTCTCCTCGTTCGTATCGCCGGTCGTCAGCCGGTGAAACATCCGCTTGACCGCGAGCGCGCCCAGCGCCGGAAAGTCGATGACCGGAAACGACCACTCCGCGAACCCCTCGGCGTTGGTCGTGCGGTCGGGGTAGCGGTTCATCTCAGGGCAGTCGAGCAGGACGAACTCGCACGGCCATTCCAGCATCCCGTTGGAGAGCGGGTGCAGCTCGAACCGGAACACCGGGAAGGGCGAGTTAGCGAGGACCGAACTGAAATACTCCTGGAACGCCGTGTCGCGGAGCCACGCGCGCAGCAGCTCGATGTACGTCATCGGCTTGGCGTTCTCGAACAGGCGGTAGCGCAGCCCGCCGGCAACCGGTTCGCTCTCCGCGGTCCACCTGCCGTCGCCCACCGCGCCCGCGGGTTGTGCGGCGCTCGCGCTGACGGGGGGCGGCACCGCGGGTGCGGGTGCTGGCGTGCTCTGAGCCGGTTTGCCGTGGATCGTCGCCGCCAGCGCCTGAGCGGCTTCGAGTGTGGCGCACTCGTGCGCGCTCTTAGTGATGCCGTCGTTCAGGATGGAGCCGCCCGGTGAACCGTTGGGCGGTGCCGGGGCGATGAAGTACCGCCCGCCCGCCGACACGCACGCCACCGGCCCTTGCGAAATCCACGTCAGCGTTTCGGCCGGGGGAATCAGGCTCAAGGGCTGCTCGACGGCCACCATCGCGGCGCGCACGGTGTCCGCGTCGTGCCACCCCACGCCGGCAGCAACGAACACGCCGCTGGTCCACGCCTCGCCTTCGGGCGAGAAGATTTCGGCCGCGCCCCACTGCGATTCGACGTTGTACCCGACGACGACCAGCGCCGACCCCGTCTCGGCGGGCAGCCGGTGAACGAGCACGACCCCGAAGCAGTCGTCCTCGGGCGTGAGGTGGCTGGCGTAGAACTCGCGTGCCACCTCGACCGGTGCGGGTAACTCGGCCGGCTTCATCTCGCGGCCGGGAAGTGCGATGCGGTTGTCCATAGCGTCGCGCGCGAATGCGGCGACAACGGCTCGAGCGGCGGCAAGGTGAGCGGGCTTCGCGGGCATGTGTGCTCCAAATGCAGGCGCTACATTGGCTGAGAGGAGGTATCGCCTGAACGTGATTAGCCGAACATCGGCGCTCGAATCGAAGCGCCCACCAAAGTGGCGCGGGGCGATGGAAGTGCTGATGTCAATGATGTGAAGTTGCTACTCACCGCTTCGCTTCGGGAGCAGTACCGGCTGGGCAGCAACCAACACAATGCGCCGATCCTCAAGTACCCCGTACCGCATAGCCAGCGGAGGTACTGCGCCCAAGCGCACCTGACCGACCTCGACCAAGAGGTCGATCAGCGGGTCGCCGAATTGGGGGTAAACACGCAACCGACGGTCGAACTCTCGTAGAGCTGCAACAAACGCCTCACCGTCGCCCCGCGCGCGGGCCACGGCCGCGAGTTCGACGAGTCGTTCTCGCACTCGGACCGAGTACGACACGCTGTACGGGGTCGGCCCGTCGGCCGACTCGCTCACGATCCGCGGGCCGCGACTTCGACCGCGGCGATAAACGATTCCAGCGGCTCGCCCCCGTTCGCCTCAATGTCTCGAACGCCCTCCAAAAACTCGCGCGCGTCAAACGTCTGCCGCGCCCACGCCAGAAGTTCGGGCGGGACAGGGACAGGGACAGGGACAGCGGGCACCGGGTCTTGGTGTATCGGCTCTTGGGGCATTGATGTGCTCCTCTTGCCTCGCCACGACCGAGCGGCAGACCAACTCACTCCAGCATACCACAATCGCCATGATCCGGAAATTCTACTCGTCTGAAACGATTCCAGGCCGGGTTCGGCGTGCTTTGTCAGCCTAACTCTTCCGCGCCCGCAGCCGTTGAACAAGCGCCTTACGCTTTGCTTTGACAAGCTGCGCAGCCTTCGGGTCGAAACCGCGCGGAGCGTCCAGAACCACGTCGACACCCAGCACATCATCGAGCAGACGGAGCCGACCGCCGCCAGCTTCGATCGCTTCCAGAAGTTCGGTCGCTGACATACCGTCGTGCAACTCACCCGGCTTTGCTGGTGTTGTCGGCCGGGTGTTACTTCTATGGATCAACTCGCGCGCTAGGTTGACCAGTTCTTGCGTGTTCGCGTTCAGCTTGTTCATGGCGAAAATGAACCAGATCAGCAGTACGAGATTGGCGACAGCGACAAACAACAGCATCTCGTTCGACATTCTTGCTGTGCCTCCGCAACTGAACTTGTGTTTATGTCGTTCGGCACATCACAGCTACAATTCCCGACGATGCTAATGCCCGAATGCATCGCCGTCAACGCTGTACTCGCTGGAGTTCACCCAGTGTGGAAGGTGCTTGACCGTTGAAAAGGAAACGCCTCCCCTACCTGGTGTTGCAGCCAAGGAGGAGGCGGCGG
>SXHE01000716.1 GCA_005773755.1 Planctomycetia bacterium | reverse complement strand
GGGCTCGGACCGGTCTCTCGAGGCGGGAAACGAAAAAGGGAGCCTGGTCGATCCAGACTCCGAATCCGGTGCGCGGGAGGCTTCGCGCGAGGACTCCCCCTCCCCGCACAGGGGAGGGGGTTGGGGGGAGGGGTTGTTGCTGCCCAATCTCTGGTGCGTCGAGACGCCGGCCGAGCGGCCGTACACGCGGGCCGCGTTCGCGGACGGCGACTGCTTGCTGTTCGGCTGCGAGTCCGGAGGCTTGCCTCCCAGCGTGCGCGAGCGCTACTCCTCGCGGCTCGTGGGCATCCCGATGCTCTCCGACGCCGTGCGAAGCCTCAACCTCGCTACGGCCGTCGGGATCGTTCTGTATGACGCCCTGCGCCGGCTGCACGAGTGGTAGAACCGGACGCGGGCGCGAACCGCGATTCGGGTTTCGTTCAAGATGGGCGTGACAGCGGCCGGGCAAAACGGTTGGATAGGGAAAAGTCGGCTGTCGTGGTTCTGGGTCGAGGTGTCGATGTCGCGAGCGGTGGCTGCGTTCTCGGCCGTAGAGGAGTTGGCCGGGTTCGTTCACTCAGTGTTGTGCGACAAGGACGCGCTCGACCCGACCCAGGCCCCGTTGTACCGCACCCCGGTGCGGCGCGGGGGCCGGGTGTGCGGGCTGGTGTTTCACGTCGAGGGGCCGCGCTTGCTGCGCACCAGCGCCGTCTGGTCGAGCGACGAGGCCCGCATCATCTTCTACGACTCGTCCGGCTTGCGGTTCCAAGAGGTGGCGCTGAGCGAGTCACCGGCGGCGTGAGCGCCGCGCTACTCGTCGTCCTTCTTGTCGAACTTGATCTTGCACCCGGCGGCGGCGCTGGTCTCGGCGGGCGACGCGGCCTTGCCCTCTCGCACCGCCTTCACCGCGGCCTCGACGAACTTCACTTTCGGCTCGCCGCCGGGCTTGTCGTCGAACGCGCCCATGTAGACCACCTTGCGGTCCTTGTTCAGCACGAAGCACTCCGGCGTGAACAGCGCGCCGTAGGCGAGCGCGGTCTTCTGCGACGGGTCGTACAGGTAGGTGAAGCCGAACTTCTTCTTCTTGGCCCGGTCCTTCATCGCCGGGAGCGCGTCGGCCTTGCCGGTGTTCACGTTGATCGCGACGAACCCGACCGTGCTCCCCGGCTTGTTGCACTCGGCCGCGAACGCGATCAGCCGCTCCTCGTACAGCTCCGCCACAATGCAACTGTTGCAGGTGAACACGACGACGAGCGCGTCTTTGTCCTTGAAGTCGGCGAGAGCGTACTTCTGGCCGTCGGTGGCGTCGAGCTTGTCCCATGTCGGGGCCGCGTCGCCGATGTTCAGCTTCTTGTTGAACTTGCCGGCGCTCAGGGGCGCGGCGCAGAGGGCGAGGAGCGCGAACGTGAGGAGGAGGCGCATGTGAACGCTCCGGCGAACGGCCGGTGTCAGCCGGCCGGTGAGGGTGGCAAAGTGAATGGCGCGCGGAGGTCTCACCGGCCGGCTGACACCGGCCGTTCGCCCGGACCTCACCCCGCCGGTACCGCCTTCGTATACGTCGTGCCCGTGTCGACGTGTTCGAGCGTGGCGGAGCGGCACAGGCCGACCAGCGCTTCGTCCGTCGCCGGCGCGTGGACCTCGCAGATGCCGAAGAACTGGTCCTGGAGGAACCGCAGGATTTGCGACAGGAGCAGTTTCGCCAGCCCGTGCCGGCGGAGGTCTTGGCGCACCTGAATGTCGAGGACGCCGGCCGACGGGAAGCCCCAGCGCCAGCCGTAGCCTTCCAGTTCCCACACGATCGCCCGGCCCGCGATAAAGTTGCTCGCGAGCTTGTCCACCATGCGGAACTCGACCGGGTCGAGCGTGCCCCACACGCACTCGTGCCACCAGCTCGGCACGGTCGCGGCGCGCATCACCTGCGTCTCGTACCGCTTGCGGAGCATCGCGAACCGGCTGTCGGGAATCGACAGGGGCGCGTCCAACTTCTTCTGGAACACGAGCGTCGTGCCCGCGGGTTCGTAGCCGAGCGACTTGAAGAACGGGTCCGCGGCCGGGTCCGAGGCCAGGAACCCGGGGCTGTTGGTGCCGCCGTACAGCCCGAACCCGAACGGGCAGTGCGGCCACACCGGACCGGCCCGCAGGGTCGTCGCGCCGCGCGCGATCAGGTACTCTTCGCACTTCTTCACCAGTTCGACGCCGAGGTGCTTGCGCCCGATGCTGGGCCGCACCGCGACCGAGCACACGACCCCGTGCGTGCGGTCGAGCGCGGACAGGTCGGCGTTCGGGCCGAACCCGGCGAGCGCGTACCCGATGACGCGGTCGTTGTCCGCGTCGTCGGTGGCGACGATCAGCCCGTCGGGGTCGAAGTACGGTTTGGAGAACACCCACCGGTCGAGTAGCGCCGGGGTGCGCAGCGGGAAACTGCCGCGCGCCGTGTGGGACTCGTTCCACACGTCGGCCAGCGCCGGCGGATCGGTATTACGGAAGCGACGGAAGACGATCACGACCGGCTCTCGCGGTCCGCCGGGGGAGGAACGGCGGCGGTGGACAGATGCCGCATAGTATAGGGGAAACGCGGCGCTCGCAAGCCGCGCGCGTTACACGCCCTTCGGATGTGTGACGCGCCCGCGCCGCCGCGCGCGCCGGAACCCCGCGCTACCAGCCTTGACGTGGCCCCCCGCGTAGTGTGTGCTGGTAGTGGGCCGATACTCACGGAGACGAGCGATGGGGATGGAGAACTACTCGCCGCACCAGCAGAAGATCATCAAGCGGTATTATGAGAACATGGACTCGGTCGCATGGCAGCGGCTGTCGGAACTGGTGGCCGACCTGTACCTGGCCGAAGGCAAGAAGCGCGACAAGCTGTGGGCCTCGGCCGCGTCGTTCATGGAGAAGATCAAGGTGCCGCAAGTGCGGATCGACGCCATCGTCCAGAAGAAAGACGTAGAGGGGCTGGCGAAGCTCGTGAAGGAACTGATGGGCAAGGATTAGGGCGCGATCGGGTGACCGTGTTTGTCGAACCGCCGGCGCGGGCCGGTCGGGGTGTGAACATACCCCGGCCGCTCGCGCCGGCGGTTCCGTCTTGCCTTGCCCCCGTTGCTTCCCCACAACATCCGCTGCTTCCCACTCGCAGGCTCCGCTCTTATGCCGCACACCGTTCTGCTCACCGGCGCGACCGGGTTCGTCGGGTCACACGTCGCCGAAGCGCTCGTCCGCCGCGGCGACACGGTCCGCACACTCGCCCGCGCCGGTAGCGACACCGCGTTCGTCGAATCACTCGGCGTGACGGTCGTACGCGGCGATCTGACCGACCCGGACGCACTCAAGCGGGCCGTCGAGGGGTGCGACGTGGTCGTGAACTGCGCCGCGAAGGTCGGCGACTGGGGCCACGTCGACGGCTACCGCGCGGTGAACGTCGAAGGGCTTCGCCACCTACTAGACGCCACACTTGGAAAGCCACTGCACCGGTTCGTCCACGTCAGCTCGCTCGGCGTATACGCGGCGCGCCACCACTACGGCACAGACGAGACCGAACCGCTCCCGAACGACCACATCGACGGCTACACACAATCGAAGGTCGAAGCGGAGCGGTTGGCGCTGCAGTATCACCGCAAGCAGAAGGTGCCGGTCACGATCCTGCGGCCGGGGTTCGTGTACGGCCCGCGCGACCGCATGGTCCTTCCGCGACTGGCCGACCGGCTGAAGGAGCGGAGCGTCATCTACATCGCGCGCGGCCGGTTCGCGCTGAACACGATTTTCGTCGGCAACATCGCGGACGCGGTGCTGCTCGCCATCGACGCGCCGGAAGAAGCGGTCGCGGGCGAGGTGTTCAACCTGACCGACGGCGAGTTCGTGAGTAAGCGCAAGTTCTTCGAGACGGTCGCCGACGGCCTGGGACTGAAGCGCCCCCGCGGGTTCCCGCCGGTCCCGGTGTTCCTGGCCCGGATGATGGCGAACTGGCGCGAGGGCGCGTTCCGCCGCGCGAACAAACCGAACCCGCCGCGCATCACGCAGGCGCAGCTCAAGTTCGCCGGCCTGAACCTGGACTTCTCCATCGCCAAAGCGCGAACCAAGTTGGGCTACACCCCGCGCGTGCTGTTCGACGAAGGGATGAAGCAGGCGCTGGAGTGGTACAAGGGGCAGAAGCTATCGTGAGGTGACAGTACCAGGCCAGCAGTTCTCTGATGCCCGACGATTGTATGAGAGCGAGCAGTTGCCAACGACCTAACCGAACCAGCGGAAAAAGCGGGAGATCAGGCGAAGGAAGGCCCACGGCGAATCCTTTGCCTGCTCGTTCTCTTTTAACTGTGCTTGATCCTTCTCGGTCAGATAGCTTTCCATCACCTGTTTTTCGACGAAGTCGTATCCGCAGTCACACCGCTGAGCACTGGGCGGGTTAACCAAGCGGCATTTCGGACAGTCTTTCACCATCAGATCACCATTACATCTAACCACTTGGTTGGGGAGGTATCACTATCCCCAAACCTCACCAAAGGCTATGCTCGAAGCGTCACATGGCGACCTCACAAGTCGATCTGTGACTGTCTCGGCGACCTCGCACCGAGTACGTCCGTTTTTCCTTGCTGCAGCAGATGGCGACGGCGCGGCGCGAAACTGCCCTTGCGTTCACATTGCCCATGCGGATACCTTCTGCGCGGTTTCATTCACCCGCAGGAGGCGTTCCGATGCCCGTCAGTCACGTTCCGGCCGGCTACCACTCCGTCGTTCCGTACATCACGGTGCGCGGGGCGGCCAAAGCCATCGAGTTCTACAAGAGCGCGTTCGGCGCGACCGAGATCATGCGGTTCGAGGGGCCGGGCGGGTCCGTCGCCCACGCGGAGATCGAGGTCGGCGGTTCGCGCATCATGCTCGGCGACGAGATGCCGGAGTGGGGCAACCGCGGGCCCGAGTCGCTCGGCGGCGCGAGCGGCGGTCTGTGTGTGTACCTGCCCGATGTGGACGCGGCCATCGCACGGGCGGTCGCGGCCGGCGCGACGGTGTCCAAGCCGGTGATGGATCAGTTCTACGGCGACCGCTCCGGCACCGTGACCGACCCGTTCGGCCACGTCTGGACGCTCGCCACGCACATCGAAGACGTGACCGTCGAAGAGATGCAGCGCCGCTGTGCGGAGTTCATGAAGCAGGCGGCGTGATGTCAGGTCGGGTCGGGTTCGCTGGTGCGCCCGCATCGGGCGTGCCGGCGTGGAAGACGAACAAGAAGTCGCAAATCTTGATCCGGTCGCCGTCCGCAAGTGGGGTCGTATTGTCCGCCCGGCGCTCCATGCTGTTCACGAACGGCCCGGAACGGGCACCGAGTCCCCGAATCAGGAACCCGTCGCCCGATCGCACGATTTCCGCGTGCTTCCGCGAGACGGCGTGGTGCGGAAGGAGAATCAGTTCGGAGCCGTCCTTCGCGGCGTCCGGGTCGCGCCCGATCAGGGTCCGCTCCGCGGTCAGCCGAAACACGGACCCTGGAACGGGGTTCGGGGTCAGGCCTTCGGGCGATTTTATCAGCGTCAGATGGGCCATGATCGCTTCTCCTCGCGGCACCGCGCCGACTTCCGCGCCCAAACTCGCCACACCAGCACCCCCAGTGCGATCCCCAGCCAGTCGATCAGCACGTCGCGCACGCTCCCGCCGCGGCCGGGTACGAACGTCTGGCCGATCTCGGTGGCGACCCCGTGCAACGCGAGCAGTCCCGCGAAGAACCAGCGCCAATGGTTCGGCACCGGTAGCGTGACCGCCAGCAGCGCGAGCACCGCGTAGCTGCCCGCGTGCAGCCCCTTCGCCGCGACGAACAGCAGATCGTCGCTCCAGTGCGCCGTCAGGTGTTTCGGAACCGGGATCGGTTCGAGCAGCTTCCACGTCCACAGACCGAGCAGGGCCAGCAGCACGAGAAGGTGAACGAGGAGAGCCGTGCGTGGCTTCGCGGGCGGCTCGCTCATTGACGGTGGGTACCGAGTTCGCGGAGCTTGGTCTTGAGGTACTTGGCGCGGGCAGCGTTGCGCTCCTCGCCGTCGAGCGCGTGCCCGGCAATCTTCTGCAGGTGCGCGGACTGTGTGTGAATGAAGAGCTGGTTGATCGCGGTCACGGGGATGCCGTCGAGCAGGTGGAGGTGGATGCCCAGCCGCACCGCGGACAGCAGTTCCATCGTCTCTTCGGCCGTAATCATCGTCGCGCTGCCGAGCGTGCCGATGGCGCGCGCGGCGCGGTCGTGCTCGCCCTGCCGTCGCTCCTTCAGCAGCGCTTGCCGGGCTTGGCGCTCGTACTGCAAGATGGTGACGATGACCTCGCGAATCTCGTTGAGAATCTTGGTCTCGCTCTTGCCCAGCGTGACGTGATTGGAAATCTGGTACAGGTCGCCGAACGCGCGCGAGCCTTCGCCGTGCAGCCCGCGGACCGCGAGGTTGATCTTCTGGAGCGCACGGAACACCTTGTCGATCTGCTTCGTGAGGCCCAGCGCGGGCAGGTGCAGCATGACGCTGGCGCGCATCCCGGTGCCGACGTTGGTGGGGCACGCGGTCAGGTACCCGAACTGGGTGTGGAAGGCGTAGCTCAGGCGCGCTTCGAGCGCGTCGTCGAGCCGGTCGATGTCGCGCCAGGCTTCGTCCAGGGCGAACCCGCTGCGGAGCACTTGCAGCCGGAGGTGGTCTTCCTCGTTCACCATCACGCTGGCGGTTTCGGTGGGGTCGAAGGCGACCCCGCGCGGCCCGTCCAGCCCGCCGGCCAGTTCGCGGCTGATGAGCTGCCGCTCGACGAGGAACTGCCGGTCGAGCGTCGGCAGGTTCGGGATGTCGAGGTACTCGAGCCTGTGGCCGGCGTCGGCCTTCAGGACGGCGTCCTTCGCGCGCGACACGGCCTCGGTTTTGTGGGCCGCGGTGGCGCGGGTGCCGAACGGCAGGTCGGCCAGGTTGCGGGCCAGCCGGATGCGCGTGGACACGACCACGTCCGACTCCGGGCCGGTGCCGCGGAGCCATTCGCCCAGGTTCGGGAGCAGCGCGTCGAGGTTCATTCCTCACTCCGTGTCTGGTGTTTGGCGTTCCGTGTATTGCTCTTCGGGGAACCGTCGCGCGTCCGGGGAGCGCGGCTCAAACACCAAATACCAAACACTAAACACTCTCTTGGCGGCGGATCAGGTCGCGGAGCCGGGCGGCCTCTTCGTAGTCCTCGGCGGCGACGGCCGCTTGCATCCGCTTCTTCCACTCGCGCACACGCACCTCGCGCGGCGCTTTCCCGGCGTGCGCGGTCGCCCGGTGGATGCGCTCCAGCAGCGGCTCCAGCGCGCCGCGGAGCGCGTCGTAATCGTGCGGGCACCCCAGCCGCCCTTCGGCGCGGAACTCGGCGAGCGTGATCCCGCACACGTCGCACGTGTCGATCACCGGGGCGGCGCTCGGGTCCGCGTCCGGGTCCGCGTCGTCGGCCTGTTGGCCCGGCGGGAACGGGTGCATCAGCAGGTTCAGCAGGGCCTTCAGGTCGAGCTGCGGGCCGGGCTGTTCGGGGATCAGGTTGCGCTCGCGCGCGCACCCCTCGCACAGGTGCAGCTCGCGCTTCTTGTTGTTCACGATGTCCGTCAGGTGAACGCTGGACGGGTTATCGCAGAACTGACACTTCATGCCGCACCCGTTGGGTCACGCGACCGACCGACACCGAACGTCCGCGTCAGCCGTGTTCCAGTTCCTTGATGCGGTCGCGGACGCGGGCCGCCTCTTCGTAGTTCTCTTCGGTCACGAGCTGTTGGAGCTTGCGCCGCAGTGCGGTCAGCTCGACCTGCGCGCCCTGCGTGCGGGGGAGCCGGCACGGGGTCTTGCCGACGTGCCGCACGTCGCCGTGGATGCTCTCCAGCAGCGGCAGCAGTTCGGCTTCGAAGGCGTCGTAGTCGTGCGGGCACCCGAACCGGCCCTGGTTGCGGAACTCCAGGTACGACAGCCCGCACACCTCGCACGCCGGGCCGGTCGGCACCGCGGCCTCTTCCGCCGCCTCTTGGACCGCCGCGGCCTTCTTGGTCGCCGCGCCGGTCTTGACCGGATCGCCCAGGTACTTCTTGGCGCAATCCTCGCACAGGTGGACCTCTTCGTACCGGTCCCCCAGCACCTCGGTAATGTGCAACGTGGCTTGTTTCGGACACCGCTCGCACTTCATCGCCGGCCCACAGCCCCCGAGAACTGAACTTGCCCTCAAAGTGCGCGCTGGTGTACCCTTCACCGTCTCCGCACGGGTCGCGCGCCATGATGACCATCCCAACACCGACCGAAGCGCCGAGCGACGGGTTCCGCGCACAGCCCGCGTGGCTCGTGCTCGTGGCCGTAGTCGTCGTCGCGCAGGCGGGGTTGGCGCTGGCGCTGTTCGGCTCGTGGGGGGCGGTGACCGACGACCGCCCGGTGCTGTCCGGGCGGCACCCGCTGCACCTCTATCACGGCACGCTCGGCGCGTCGTCGTTCCGCAGCTTCCGCACCGCGACCTGTTACGACCCGGCGTTCCAGGCGGGCTACCCAAAGACGCCGGTGTTCGACGGCGGCTCGCGCCCGGCGGAGCTGTTCGCGCTCGCCGGCGGGCGCGGCTACCGCCCGGCCGCGTACAAGCTCGGCGTGTTCGTCTTCCTCTTGATGGTGCCCGTCGGGTTCATGGCGGCGGCGCGCGGGGCCGGGCTGCCGGCGGGCGCGACGGTGTTCGCCGGCGTCTGCGGCGTGCTCGTCGGCTGGTCTCCGGCCGTGCGACACATGCTCGCGGAGGGCGACCTCGACCTGCTCACGGCGGGTCTGACGGCGGCGGTGTTCGTACCCTGGCTCGGTCGGTACGCGAAGCACCCCGGCACCGAGTCGTGGCTCGTCCTCGCGGTCCTGGCCGCGGTCGGCTGGTACGCACACCCGCTCGTCGGGCTCGGCCTCGCGCCGGGCGTTTTCTCGCAGTACCTGGTGTTCGCCCCGCGGCACGGTCCCGGCTGGCACTTGGGGCTGGCCGGTGTCATGTGCGCGGGCGTCGTACCGAACCTGTGGTGGCTGATCGACTGGGGGAAGTACTGGTGGCTGCGTCAGCCGTCGGCGCGCGACCACATCCCGCTGCCCGAGTGGGACGCGGTGCTGGGCGCGCCGGGCGACTACCTGAGCCTGTGCGCCGGGCTGCCCGGCGGCCCGGTGATCCCACTGATCGCGGTCGCCGGCATCGTGCTGCTGTGGACCCGGCACCACCGTGCCGCGGCGGGGCTGTGCGTCGTGGCGTTCGTGGTGGCGGTGGCGG
>SXHE01000715.1 GCA_005773755.1 Planctomycetia bacterium | reverse complement strand
GTTTGTTGTTTTCTTCATTGGTTTTTGGGATTAGGCAGCGCTACGGGGGGAGGGGGTGGTAGGACCAGAAGCCGCCGATTTAGGGCCGCTTCCCGCTCCAACCCGGTCCCCGGCAAGGCTTGGGACAAGCCCGGGATGGGGCCCAGCTCGATTTCCGTCGGCTTTCAGCCCGGTAGACCCATTCTAAGGCAATGTCGTGGACCTTGTGGCAAGGTGGGGGACCACTTGGGAGTCCTCCCTGTGTCACTACCACATCGTCTGAAAGTCGTCACAGGTGTTGTTTGATGTATTCCGTCAAAAGCAGGTCACGTACAGCGGGAACTGCGCACTCTTCCCGACCGCGCCACAGAACAGCAGGAAGCACGCGAGACCCACCTGCCCGTGCGTTTCGGGGTGCCGCGCGATGTAGTCGAACAGGTGCGACAGGTTCAGCGGGTTGAACTCCGGCCGCTCCGGGGTGATGCCGCCCATGCCGACCCGCCACAGCACGAACACGCCGAGGATCAGGCCCACGTCGCCCAGGCGGGTGACGAGGAACGCCTTTCGCGCGGCGGCGGCGGCGCTGGGCTTCTCGTAGTAGTACCCGACCAGCAGGTACGAGCAGAGGCCGACGCCCTCCCAGAACCCGACGAGCAGCAGGAAGTTGTTCGACAGCACCAGCCCACACATGCAGAACACGAACAGGCTCATCACAGCGAAGAACCGGGCGAACCCCTTGTCGCCCTTCATGTACCCGCCGGAGAAGATCGCGATCATGGTCGCGATGAAGGTGATCATGCCGAGCATGATCGTCGAGAGCGCGTCCACGGTGATCGTGAAGTGCGCCTTGAGTCGCGCGGCGGCGAACCACGTCAGTGGTTCGGAGACGTAGTGCCCGCTCCCGTCGAGCATCTTGTAGAGCAGCAGCCCCGCGAGCACGGCGGCGGAGCCGCACGCGAGGATCAGCGGCAGGTGCGCGAGCTTCGCGGTCGCGGTGGTGCCGCGCATGAAGTAAGCCAGGACCGCCGCGAGCAGCGGCAGGCCGAGGATCGTTAGCGCGAGGCCGATCGGTTCACGCACGGGCGGCCTCCTCCGCGGTCGGCGCGGGCCGCGCCCCGGCGGGCGTGAGCGTCGGGTCCGGTTCGGCCGTCACCCGCTCCAGCGGGTCGTCGTCGGTCGCGGCCGGCACCCCGGCCTCGCGCAGCTCCTGCCAGTCGGACGTGTCGAGCGACCGCCGCCGCCGGTACAGGTTCAGGAACAGGGCCAGCGCGACCCCGGCCTCGCACGCGGCGACCGCCAGGATGAACAGCACGAACACCTGCCCTTGCAGGTTCGCGTGGTAGCGGGCGAACGCGACGAAGTTGATCGCGACCCCTTGCAGCATCATCTCGGCGCAGAGGAACATCGTAATCAGGTTGCGCCGGGTGAGGAACCCGACCAGCCCGATCCCGAA
This sequence comes from Planctomycetia bacterium, assembly GCA_005773755.1. GTDB lineage: Bacteria > Planctomycetota > Planctomycetia > Gemmatales > Gemmataceae > Gemmata. Next base: position 4,599 of record SXHE01000715.1, on the reverse strand, counting down.
CAGCGCCGCGGCCAACGCGAGGAAGTGCCAGAGCGTGATGGTCATGCCGGCACCTCCGTGACCGAGTACAACCCCACCCCCCGGCCCCCTCCCCTGTGCGGGGAGGGGGAGTACAGGCGCGAAACGTCTCGCGCGTGGAGGACGCAATCGAGTTCACCGAGTCTTACTCCCCCTCCCCGCACAGGGGAGGGGGTTGGGGGGAGGGGTCTGCCGGGTGCGTTCACTTGACCACCCCCTTCCGGTGTGCGACCGCGATCGCGCCGATAACCGCGACCAGCAGCAGCGTGCCGGCCAGTTCGATCGCCAGCAGGTGTTCCGAGTACAGTACCAGCCCCAGGTTGCGAACGTTGTCCGCGGGCAATTCGCCCATGCCGTAGAGCAGGGCCACTTCGTCGCGGAGCTTGCGGGCCTGGGCCTTGAGCTTGGCGGCATCGGGTTTGGGGCCGCTCAGGTCGTCGAGTGAGGAGTCGAAGTTGGCGTCGCGGACGCGCTTCGCGCGGTCGAGCGCTTCGCGGGCCTGCGGGTCGTCGCGGAACAGCACGGCCGGGGATTCGAGCTTGCCGTCGGTGCCCTCGCGGGCCGGGGCCTTTTCCAGGCGCGATTGGAGGGTGCCGCGGGTGCTCAGCCGCGAGTGGCCCACCACGCCCGCCACCGCGTACTTGATCTCCTCGAAGTACGTCACCTTCTTCGCCCGCTCGGTCGCGGTGCCCAGGTCGCCGTCGAGGTTCGCTTCCGGCGCGTCGAGTTTGGCGACCACATCGGCCAGCACCTTCCGCTCCTCGGCGGAAAGGACGGTCATGGGCAGCCGGCTGTCGGGTTTCACCTGTCCCGGTTCCGCGGGCACGTTCGCCTGGCTCGTCTGGTACAGGGTGAACAACACCAGCCCGACGAACGCGAACCCGGCGAAGCTGCCGTACAGCGGCTCGCGACTGCGGTCGTTCTCGTCCGACGGGCCGTCGGCCTGCGACAGCATGAGCACGAACAGGAACGTGACGATGATCGCGCCGGCGTAAATGATGATGGTCGCGGCCATCAGGAACGGGGCGGCGAGGAGCAGGAACAGCCCGCACGTGCTGAGGACGACGAACGCGAACGCGATGGCCCCGCGGGCCGGGTTCCTCTGCACGACGAGGGCGGTTCCGAAGACGAGCGCCCCGGCCGAGAAGAACCAGAACAGCGCGGACCCGATCGGGTCCGGCAGCGGGTTCCCGAACGCGGTGTAAACCCACGCGCCGAACACCGCGGCCGACGCGATGACGGCGGCGACGCCACCGGCGACGAACCGCCCACGGGGGCGCGGCAGCAGCAGGAAAAACCCTACAACGGCCAGCACCGCCGCGAGCGCGATGTGCCCGCCGGCTTCCTGCGTTTTTGAGAGCGCGAACAGTGTCATGCGGTGCTCGTGAAAACTGTCACAAGCGGAACGACAATGGTATATGAGACGGGCGCGACTTGTGTAGCAGCGCCCCAGTGTTAGCCGCGAGCCGCAGGCGCGCGCGCCTACTTCGGCGCTTCCGACGCCGGCCCCAGGCGTCCGCCGCGGGTCCGCACGGGGTCGGTGCCGGCCTTCGTGGTCGTGTCGAACACGCTCAGCAGCTTCTCTTTGTCGAAGATCATCTGCTCGCGGCTGAGGCCGGTCAGGTCGTAGAGGGTGGTCAGTTCGATGGCGTCAACCGGGCACGCTTCCTCGCACATGCCGCAGTAGATGCACCGGAGTTCGTCGATGACGAACGTTTCCGGGTACTTCTCGCGCCCGTCCTTCTGCCACTCCAGCGGCGCGGGCGCGGCGACGATGTCGATGCAGTGGGCCGGGCACGCGGTGGCGCACATGTAGCACGCGACGCACCGCACGCGGCCCGCCTCGTCGCGGTTGAGCCGGTGGACGCCGCGATAGTTCGCGGGCATCTTCGGCTCCTGCTCCGGGTACTGCTCCGTCACCTTCCGCTGGAACATGTGGCCGATGGTGGTCTTCAACCCGTCGATGAGCGCGGGGATGTAGAGCTGTTCCCACAGATCCAGTTTGGTCTCTTCGACCCAAGTGACATCTGCTTCTGCAATCGGCATTTCAGTTCTCTCGTTTAGCGTGCGACCCGAAGGGTCGCGCCTCAGCGCCCGGCGTAAGTCACGCCCGTGGGCAGACCGGGCGGCAGCTTTGCCACCTTGCGCTTGGGGTTGGTAATCGTGCCCGCGGTGCGCGCCCCAAGCAGGCCCGCGCCGAAGAACAGCAGGACGTTCACGCCCGTCAGCACGATCAGGTAGAACCCGAACTGCTTCACGAACATCACGGCCACGAAGTTCAGCAGCGCCAGCGGGATCATCACCTTCCAGGCCAGGTTCATCAGTTGGTCGAACCGGAACCGCGGGATCGTCCACCGCACGAGCTGCGCGAAGATGCACAGCGCCACCATCTTGCCGGTCAGCACCAGCAGCTTCACGATCGCGCCCAGGACCGGGCTTTCGATGAACGACTCGAGACCGAACAGGCTCCACCCGCCGAGGAACAGCACGGCCACCATGAAACTCGCTGTGACGAGGTGGACGTACTCGGTCAGCAGCATCAGCCCGAGCTTGAGCGAGCTGTACTCGGTGTGGTAGCCGCCGACGAGTTCCTGCTCCGCTTCGGGCAGGTCGAACGGCAGCCGGCTGCTTTCGGCGTAGGTGCTCGCCATGAACAGCAACAGAGCGAGCGGCATGAACAGCACGAACCAGCCGTTCGTGAGCTGCCACGCGATGATCTTCTCCGGGTTGAGCGACCCGACAATGAGGAACACGCCCAGCACCGACAGCCCCAGCGGGATCTCGTAGCTGATGATCTGCGCGGAACTGCGGAGCGCGCCGAGGAGCGAGTACTTGTTGTTCGCGCTCCACCCGGCGAGGATCACGCCGTACACCGCGAGCGACCCGAGCGCGAAGATGTACAGCACGCCGATGTCGAGGCCCGGCGCGAGGACGAAGTTGAACTTCTCGCGATACTCCGTCTGTTGGCGCTCGAAGGTGACGACCGGCGGGTGCTGGCCGGGCACGTCGGCCGTGACCGGCACCGGGTTCGGGGCGGGGGTCGTCGCGCCGAACGGCACGATGGCCAGCGCCATGAGCGCCGTGCCGACCGCGACCGCGGGCGCGAGCAGGTAGAACCACGTGTCGACGTGGTCGGGGATCACTTCTTCCTTGAGGAAGAACTTGCCGCCGTCCGCGAGCGGTTGCAGCAGGCCGCCCGGCCCGACGCGGTTGGGGCCGACGCGGTCCTGCATCCAGGCCGAGATCTTGCGCTCGCCGAGGGTCAGGTAGCCGCACACGCCGAGCACGCCCCCGATGAGGCCGACGATGACCAGCGCGGTGATGTAGGGGTCGAATGGGGGCATGGGGTTGGTCTACTCGTTCGTTTCTTCAATGACCTCGGCGAGCGGGGGGGCGTTAGCCCCCCGAGTCAACGTTAACCTGACTTCAAGGATTGCGCGACCTCGGGGGGGCTAACGCCCCCCGCTCGCCGAGGTTGTTGGTTCGGCTTCACTAGTTGAGTTCCGCGAAGTACGCCACCTTCGCCGCCAGTTCCTTGCGCACACTGGCCGCCTGCACCAGCCCGCGGCGGTCCAGCAGGTCGTGGGCCAGTTGCAGTTCGCTCCGCACTTCGACGGGGGGCCGAGCGGCGCGTGTGAACGTCTGTGCGTACCCGGCGTGGTTCACGAAAGTGCCGTCCTTCTCGAAGCCGGTGGTCGCGGGGAGGATGTACTTCGCGCTCGCGGTCACAACCGTGGGCAGTAGGTCTTGCGCGACCAGCAGCGCCGGGGTCTTCCACGCCGGCGGGACGAGCGCGTCGAGGTGCGCCGGGTTCGGGTAGCCGCCCGCGAACCACAGCGCCGACAGCGCTTCGCCCGCGACCTTCGCGAACGGGATCACTTCGCCCTGGAGCGCTTTCAGCACTTCTTCGACGCCGACGCGGTTCGGAGCCTTCTCCGCGCGGATGGTGAACTTCACCGGCTCGATTGACTCGCCACGCACGTTCTTGGGGTACTTGTCGTCCGCGCCGATCACCGGGACCGGGCCGAGCACGAGCCGGACGTGCGGCGACACCGACTTGAAGTACGTGCCCAGCAGAAACGCCTCTTCGACCGTGAGGAACGGCGACAGCACCGCGACCGTGCTCGTCGCGTTCTGGTTCGCGGCGTTGTGGAAGTCGAGCTTGAGTTGCGGGAGCAGCACGCTCCACGGGGCCGGCTTGAACCGGCCCTCGGTCTTCACGACCGGGCGCACGAACCGCTCGCCGCTGTTGGCGTGGTGGTAGCCGTAGCGCCCGTCGTCGCACATGAAGTGCCCTTGCGCCTTCGGGTTGTAGCGCGCGCGGAGCCGGTAGACGATGTCCTTGTTCGTATCGACGTAGGTGCTGCACCCGGTGCTACAGCCGTTGCACACACCGTCGGTCGTCTTCAAGTACCAGACGCGCTGCTTGTAGAGGAAGTCCTTGCTTCCGAGTGCCCCGACCGGGCACAAGTCGACGACGTTGCCGGCGAGCTTGTTTTCCAACGGCCGACCGGGGAACGTGTCGATCTCCTCGTGGTGCCCGCGGCCGACCACTTGCAGCTCCGCGGTGCCCGAAATCTC
>SXHE01000714.1 GCA_005773755.1 Planctomycetia bacterium | reverse complement strand
GCGTAAGCCCCCCGAGTCTGGCCTAACCCCCTGATGCGTTTGTGTGGGCTCGGGGGGCGTACGCCCCCCGCTCGCCTGATACCGCGCGCCGTCCAACTTGATCGCGCGGCGCGCGTTCTGTAACCTGACACTTCAACGATTCTCTCTCCTTCCCGTGTCGAGGTCCGTCATGCCTGCCACTCGCGGCGAGTTGTTCGCCGGCGTCACCGTTGCCATCGTGACGCCGTTCAAGGACGGCGCGGTCGATTGGGACGAACTCGGCAAACTCGTAGACTGGCACTGCGAACAGGGCACCGACGCGCTGGCCCCGTGCGGCACGACGGGCGAGTCGCCCACCCTCACCCACGACGAGAACGAGCGCGTGGTCGGGTTCGTGTGTGACCGCGCCCGCGGGCGCACCAAGATCATGGCCGGCACCGGGTCGAACTCGACCTCCGAAGCGATCCGCATGACGAAGGCCGCGAAGAAGGCCGGCGCGAACGGTACTCTCCAGGTCGGGCCGTATTACAACAAGCCGACGCAAGAGGGCTACTTTCGCCACTTCGCCGCCATCGCCGACGCCACCGACCTGCCCATCGTCGTGTACAACATCCCCGGCCGCACCGCGAGCGAGATCAGCGCCGAAACGCTCGCGCGCATGGCCGAGAAGTGCCCCACGGTCGTCGCTGTCAAGGAAGCGACCGGCAAGCTCGACATGGCGAGCCAGGTCGCGGCGCTGACCGACCTGACCATCCTCAGTGGCGACGACAGCCTGACGCTGCCCATCATGAGCGTCGGCGGCAAGGGCGTGGTCAGCGTAGTGGGTAACGTGGTGCCGCGCGACATGATGGCGCTGGTGAAGGCGTGCGCCGCGGGCAAGTTCGCGGAAGCACTGGAGTGGCACCGGAAGCTGTTCCCGTTCTGCCGCGACATGCTCGGCGTGGCAACGAACCCGATCCCGGTGAAGACCGCGATGAAGTTGCTGGGCCGCGGCAACGGCGAGTTCCGCCTGCCGATGTGCCCGATGGACGCCGCCGGCGAAGAGAAGGTCCGCCAAACGCTCATCGGCTACGGGCTGCTGAAGTAAGCGCCCTCGCGAAGCCGCAAGCGGCCGGGTCACACCGGATGAACCCAGCCGCGCGGCTCCAGTTTCTGCCGCGCGCCGTTCGTCTCCAGCCACAACCCTTCCCGCACGCACTCGCCGATTTTTACCAGCCCTGGCACCGGCGGCGCGGCGAGCAGCTTCGTCCCGTCGGCCGGCGACACCGCGAACACCAGCTCGAAGTCTTCGCCGTCGCCCAGCGCGTGATCGAGCGCGGTCTTGCCCGACGTGCGGCTCAGTTCGCGGGCGGCGTCCGAAACCGGGATCGCCTCCGCGACCAGCACCGCGCCGCACTTGCTCTCTTCGCAGATGTGGTTGAGGTCCGCGGTCAGTCCGTCGCTGATGTCGCACATCGCGCGCAGTTCGACCGCCGCGTGAAGCGCCAGAGCCTCGCGCACGCGCGGGGTGAAGTCGAGGTGGTGGCCCAGGATGCTGCCGCCGAGCGGCCCGGTGACGAACAAGAAGTCGCCCGGCTTCGCGCCGTTGCGCCGCACCGGGCCGCGCGGCCCGGCCTCGCCGAGCGCCGTGACCGAGATCACCAGCTTGCCGTCCCAACTGTTGGTGTCGCCGCCGACGAGCGCGACCCCGACCGCATCGGCCACGTCGCGCAGGCCGTGGTATAGCTCTTGCGCGAGTTCGCGCCCGCCGCGCGGTAGCGCCACGCTCACGACCGCGGCCGTCGGCGTGCCGGCCATCGCCGCGATGTCGCTCAGGTTCGCGGCCATCGCCTTGCGCCCGACCCGGCGCGGGCCGACTTCAGCCAGGACGAAGTCGGTGCCGTCCATCAGCATGTCCGTGGTGACGAGCAGCGCGCGGGCGGGCGGCGCGAGCGCGGCGCAGTCGTCGCCGGGGCCGATCAGCACGCGCGGGTCGGCCGGCGTCTGGGCGCGGAGCCACGCGATGTACTCGAACTCGCCGGGCATGGGGAACCTCCGCCGTCAGTGTAGCCGCTTCGCCCCCGCTTCGCCTTGCCGCGCGTCGCGCCCTTCGGGTATTACCCACCCTCCCCAGTCCCGCGAGGGCCGCGCATGGCGGTGGTCGGCGGAACGCGAACCCCTCTGATGCTGCCGCGCGTGCGGGTCACGCGCGGGGCGCTCGGGCGCGCCGCCGGGTTCGCGCTGGCCGCGGTCGCGGTGTTCGCGCTGGGCGAGTTGTACCTGCGGGTCGCGCCGCCGGGCGACCTCGCGCAGTACCTGCCCGACGGCGACCGGACCGGACCGTTCCGCGACGACCCAGAGTTCGGCGTCCAGTACCGGTCGCTCGACGCGCTGGCCGCGGACAACCCCGGCCGGTTCGACCCGTTCCGCCCGCTGTTCCACGACCCGAACGCGCGCGTCTGGGCGTTCTTCGGCACCTCGTTCGCGCAGGCCCCGGGGATGCTCGCGGACACGACCCGCAAGCACGTCCCCCAGCGCACGACCTTCAACCTCGGCAAGAACGAAGCGTTCCCGGTGCGGCTGGCGCAGGCCGCGCTACTGCTCGACAGCGGGCTGAAGCCGGAGCGCATCTTCCTGGTGACGATCCCCCTGGATTCGCTGGCGTTCGTGCAGCACGGCCTCGACCAGCACCGGGCGACACCGAACGGCGGGCTGACGTATGCCCCGCGCGTGCCCACCCTCGGCGGCGCACTGGTCCGCAACAGCCGGCTCGCGCTGAAGGGGTGGACCCGCACCACGCTGCACCAGAACCGACCGTTCTATTCGACGAGCGCGATCAACACGCGCGTCGATCCGGTCGCGCGGGCCGACCTGCGCACCGTGTACGGGCACTTCGCGAAGCGGTGCGCGCAACACAAGGTACCGGTCACGGTCGTGCTGCTGCCGAGCCACGAGCAGGTGACGCGCGGGGCCGGGTACGCGGCGCAGCAGATGTTCGCGGAAGAGGCCCGCGCGGTCGGGTTCGACGTGTGCGACGTGTGCTCCGCGTTCCGCAACTGGCCGGACCGCGCGGCGCTGTTCATCCCGGACAAGCACTTCTCCGACACCGGCAACCGGCTGCTGCTGGCGGAGCTGGTCGCGCACCTGAAGGCGACCGACCCGCGCGCCGCCGACCTGCCACCCGTGACGCCATGAGGAAGAGAAGAGTCTCACGCAAAGCCGCGAAGCCGCGAAGACGCAAAGAAGGCAAGAGAAGACAGAGTCGGAATGTGCGAAGAAAACAGGGCGAGCTGATTGGCGCAGTGTCTTTGCTCTCTCCCCGTCTTCTCTTGTCATCTTTGCGTCTTCGCGGCTTTGCGTGAGATGCTTTCGCTTTGGAGAGTGCCCCTGTGAGCTTCGAGCAGAAGCCGTTCCTGATCCTGTTCGCGGTGGTGTTCGTGGGCTGGTGCATCGTGCGCCGGAACGAGCGCGGCACCGTCGCGCTGTTGCTCGGCGCGAGCCTGCTCTTCTACGCACACAATCACTGGTTCCTGCTGCCGATCCTTGTCGCGTACTGCGTAGTCAACTGGTTCGTCGCGCTGCGCGTCGAGAGCAGCCCACGCCCACGCGGGTGGCTCTGGGTCGGGGTCGCGTTCAACCTGCTGGTGCTGTGCTACTACAAGTACACGCCACTGCTGCTTCAGACGTTCGTGGACGTGCCCGCGGGCGCGTTCGAGAAGTGGAGCATCCCCTACGGCATCTCCTTTTATGCGTTCACCGGGATCGCGTACATGGTGGACGTGTACCGCAAGACGACGCCCGCGGAGGCGAGCTTCTGGCGCTATTCGCTCTCCGCGTGCTTCTTCCCGCACCTCGTCGCCGGCCCGATCCTGCGGCCGAACGAGTTCCTGGACAAGGTGCGGCCGGGGCAGCTGCCCACCGAATCGGAAGCGCCCGGCGAGGCACTGTGGCTGATCGCCCGCGGGTTCTTCAAGAAGCTCGTCGTCGCGGACCGGATCGGCGTGACCATCGACCCGTTCTTCGTCCACGTGAACGACCCGACCACGGCCGGCGTGTGGGCGCTGCCCTACGTCTGGCTGTACGCCCTGCAAATCTACTTCGACTTCTCCGCGTACACGGACATGGCCCGCGGCATCGGGCTGTTGTTCGGCTACCGGTGGCCGGAGAACTTCGACCGCCCGTACCTCGCGGCCAGCGTAACGGACTTCTGGCGGCGGTGGCACATGACG
>SXHE01000713.1 GCA_005773755.1 Planctomycetia bacterium | reverse complement strand
TGCGCCCTGGGCTATTGTCCGACGCCCCTTCGGGGCGAATACCCGGCCCCAAACATTTCAACAGCGCTGCCTGCCGAACGCGACTTCGGCCCTTGACGAATTGTGAACTGTAGTATAGTATTGAATAAGTGTCCAGATTGGGCGCGATGGCGCGATGGCGCGCCGCCCCGCAGTACGAGAACCGGTCGAATTCTGATGAGTGGGTGAAGGTGGCGCGTTCCCAGAGCTTCGCACGGTGGCGGAGTTCCGCGTTAGTACTTCCCATCCCGTCGGTTCGGCCCAAAAGCGCACCCTTTCTCGGAAGGGCGACGGTCCCGCGCACCGACACAAGTTCGGAGGGGGTTTTGTGCAACACTTTTTGCAAAATACCAATTCGGTCACCGCGGCGGGCGGTGGCGCAAGCGACGAGCCGGAAGCGTGAGCGACGGATCAGTTCGTCCGTCGCTCCCACTCCCGGCTCGTTCGGGGGCACGCCCCACTTGGTCAGTAGATGCCGCCGTGGACGCGCTCGGGCGTCAGGTGGCTGGACAGATCGTTGAACCAGAACCGCCGCCACTGGTTGTTCGACTGCGAACTCGTCGCGGGCGGGATCGGTTGCGGCATCTGCGGAACCGGCTTCACCGGTTCGGGCATTTGCGGCACCGGCGGCAGGAGCGGTAGCGGGGCGGGGGCCGACGGCACGCTGGCCTCGACCGCGCCGACGCAGCGTGGGAACACGCAGCCGAGCGCCGCGGACGGGCACGCCATCACGCGCGGCAGCGTCAGCAACAGGCCACCGGCCGGGCGCACTTCGGGGTCTTCCTGGCTCGCCAGCTCGCGCGGCAGTGGGAACACCGGGGCCGGCGCGATGTGCTGCGGGAAGTGGTCGAGGTAGCGCGGGCTGGGCAGCGTCAGGGCACCCGTCCACGACCGGGTCAGGGCCGCGCCGTGCGGGGCGCAGGCGGTCGCGGTCTTGGTCGCGGTCTTGCCCTCGCCGCTGGCGTAGCGCCCGCCGATGAGCGGGAGCACGCTCGTGTCGGTGGTGGGCAACCGCAGGTTGCCGATCACCAGTGCGTCGCCGTAGCGCCGGCAGGTCATCGCGTAGGGGTTGTCTTCCATCAATTTTCGGAAGTCCGCGACGCGATCCATCATGTCGGCCGATTCCTGGTCGCTCGCGCCGTCGAGCGTCGCGTCGACGCTCGTGATGAGGCCCACCGCGGTGTGGCCGTCGCGGGCGATGTGGTAGTCCGCGGTCAGCGTCAGGTGCGTGACGATCCGCTTGCCGTCTTTGTCGCCGGTCTGCGAAATCGTGATCGTCATGTGGTCCGCCTCGATCCTGATCGTGCAGCGGGCCGCGCCGATCTGCCGGTGCCACGTCCCGGTGATGCCGGGCTTGGTCGCGACCAGGTCCACCGTGTAGTTCAGCGGGGGCAGCACGCACGCCGGCGGTGACGGGGTCACGCCGCTCTGTTGCAGCAGTTGGCCGAACACGTCGCCGGCCATCAGCTTCATCGGGTCGAACGGGCGCGGCGACTGCGGGGTTGGGTTTGACGGCGCGACCGCCGGGGGCGCGATCACGGTCCACTGGGCCGGCGCGAGCGCCCCGCCCGGCGGGGGCAGCGTCACGTTGAAATCGATCCCGACGCGCTCGCCCGGTTCGCCGATGAAGACTCGCGGCGGCGCAACGACCGGGCCGGTCGGCGCGGCGAGCACAACTTCGATCACGCCGGAGCCGGACTCGCACCGGCCGACGCGATCCGCCTTCACGGTCGCGGGGGCCGGCACCTTGCCGTCCTGCGCACATTTGTATAGACCGCCGAACGCTTGCGCGTCCTTCTCGTCGCCGGTGTCGAACGCGGACAGCTTCAGCCCGCTGACCATCAGACCCGCGGACGTGTGCTTCACGCGGAACGAGAACGGCCGGTCGGCCAGCGCGTGAACGCACGCCATGAGTTCGGCGGCTTCGCCGCCCTTCGAGTCCACATCCACGTCCGCGCCGGTGATCGCGCCGTACACGAGGCCGTCCGCCGTGAGCGTGTAGTGCGCGGTGAGGATGATGGTCTCGCCCTTCGCGCCGGCGGTGCCGGCCCGCGGGGTCACGCACAGCTTCATCTCGTCGCGGGTGAACGTCGCGACCGTCCGCGCCAGGCTCGAATCGCGGTACCACGTCCCGATCAGCGCGTTCGCCGGCGCGAGTGGGGCGACCGAGGTGACGGTGCCGCCGCCCTCGACCAGCTTCAGTTGAATGACGCGCGGGCTGGTGCCGTGCTGGAACCCGCCGCACCCGATCACCCCGCCGACCATCGGTTGGAACGGCGAGCGCAGGATGTGGCCGAGGTCGCGGCGCGGCAGGCCGCACCCGATCCCGCCGGCCGGCTCCGGGCAGCACGCCGGGCGCACGACCGTCAGCGGGCCGGACACGACCGGCGCGACCGGCAGCAGCATCGGCGGTGTCGGCGTCGCCATCGACGGCACGACGGGGAGCAGCGCGCCCGCACCGGTCAGGTCGAATTGCAGTTCGATCTCGATGCGCCCGGTCTGGGCCTTCGCCCGCGGCATCGGGGCGACCGCCGGCAGGTCGAGTGCGGCGCGCAGGGCCTCGAAGTTCAGCGTGTGCGGCGCGGCGGGCGCGGGGTCTTGAGCGCCCGCGGTCGCGGCGAGTGCCGCCGTCAGCAGCGCGGCCAGCGCGAATGTTGTGTGGTTCCGAACGGACATGCACGCACTCCTTGGGGGTACGGAGCGTACCGACGGGCGGGATGATGCCGACCGACCGAGAATCGCACAACCCCAACGGCGCGCGCCGGCTATAACAACCCACCAACCGGGAGCCGCGCGGAGGTGTGACGTGTCAAAAGCCTGGATTCACGCGCAGTCGTCGGCCAAGCGCTGGGGCGGCACGCCGGACGACTACATCGCCATTCACGAGCGCATGGACAGCACCAAGAGCGCGCACGCGGAGGTCACACACCGGTGCGTGTTCCACTCCGCGTTCGGCATCTACATCATCGAGGAACTGTTCGGCCGGTTCGTCACCAACTCGGACGGCAAGCAGGTGTTCGTCCGCGACATCGCCGAGCAGCACGTTCTGGAAGACCTGGGGTTCATCCCGAGCCTGAGCGACTGGCTGAAAGACATGCCGCCGCAGCCGTGGATGGCCGGGCAGCGCAAAACCGCGGTGAAGATCGTGGACTAATCCGCTTCGCCGATTCGGGCGTCCTTCAGCGAGAACAGAAACGCTTCCGGGTTGTCGCGGTTCAGTACCAGCGTACCGGTGAGCTTCAACAGCCCGCGCTTGTACTCGGCCGTGGTGCCGGCTTTCAGTTCCACGTTCAGCAGCCCGGTCGGGTCGGGCGTCTCGCAGAACCAGCACCCCACCGGGTACTCCAGCAGCAAGAACGTCGGCACCGCGGCGTCGGTCGGCTGCATGAAGCCGGTCAGCGTGACCGTCTTGCCGTCGAGCTTGTCGAGGTACTTGGCGAACGTCGGTTGGCCCTTCGCGTTCACGACGGTCGAGGTCAACACCGCCCACGGGAGTACGTTCGTCTTGTCCGCTTCGATCGCCGGCAGCAGCGCCTCGTCGAAGGCCCGCACCAGCGGGCGCGTGGACTTCACCTTCAGCGCGCCGCGGTGCTTCTCGTGGTCGGGCTTCTTCGCCAACTCGTCGGCCGCGGCGCGGTACAGCAGCCGGCGCTTGCGCAGGTCCGGCGCGCCGAGCGCGAACTCGGTCACGCACCCGTCGAGGCACGCGGCGGCAGAGCGCACGTCGCCGTGGGCGTTGCACAGTTCGCCGAACTGCCATAGGAGCCGCGCGTCGGCGGGGAGCCACAGCGCGAGTTGCTGCACCACGGCCGTCGCGTTGTCAGGGAGCGTCTTCCACTCCGCGTCCGCGAGCTTGCCCGCTTCCGCCACACCGGACACGCCGACGTACTTCACCCCGAACAGGTCGTCTACCGCGGCCGGACCGTTGGGCTGTTTCCCCTCCTTCAATCTCACGCGCAGCAGCTTGATGTGCGCCTGCTCGAACGGCTTGAGCTTCGCCGGGGCGAGCCGCACCGCTTCTTCGAGCTGGGTCACGGCGCGTTCCAGGTCGCCGGTATAGTGGAACGCGGTGCCCAGGTTGGCGCTGACGCGGAAGTGGTTGGGGAACTTGCGGGCGGCCGGGGCGAGCACGTTCAGTGCCTGCTCCGGCTTGCCGGTCCGCACGAGCAGCGCACCGAGGTCGGCGGCTTCGTCGGCGGTCAGCGCGCGGGACTTAGCCAGCTTTTCCAGGCGCGCGGCGGCGGCAACGTAGTCGTCGCGCAGCGGCGAAGGCAGCCCGTCGGCACGCGCGAACCCCGCGGCGCGCAGCGCGCGGTGGTCGATGAGGAACCCCGACGGCCGGCTCGGTAGCTCCGCGAACTGCTCGCCCGAGTAGTGCAACCCGGCCGACGCGCTCGCGGGAAACAGCCCAAGCGCCAGTGTAGCCGCGACGCAAAGCGGAGCGCGAAGACGAGTCACTGGTTCACCTCGGTGGGGCCGATGCGTTCGGTCACGAGCATTTCGCCCTCGCTCTCCAGATACCACTCGTCCGGCGTGCGGGCGCGCATGCGCATGAACACCTCGTCGCCCACGCGCATCGTGTCACCGGGGGCGAACTGCTTGCCGGAGTGCCGCAGGTACGCGAGCAGGTTGCTGAACAGCTCGAACGTGACCGAGCCGAGCTCGTGGCCCGGCGAGTGGAAGGCGAAGTCCGGCAGGCCGAACCGGTGCGCGCCGTAGGTGCGCATCCACACGCCCGGCGTGCCGTCCACTTCGAGCTTCACGAACCCGCAGAACAGGAACGGCAGCGGCCACCCGCGGAACGTGGCGAACAGGTCGCCGGCGTCCTCCTCGTGCGGGTGCAGCATGGCCGCCGGCAGCGCGGTGCGGGCGTTCTCGTTCAGCACGAACGAGCCGCCGAAATAGGCCCGCGCGCCGGCGGCCGCCGCCAGCGCGACGTGCTGCTCCATCGGGTCGTGGTCGTACCCCGCGTAGTACAGCATCACGTGCGACTGGTGCTCGTAGGCGAGCGCCTTGTACTGCGGGTCGAAGTGCGCCGGCTGCACGCACGCCTTCACCGCGTCCGCGGGCATGGGCGATGCAAAGCCGACCACCTTCACGACGTGCCGGTCCCATCCGAACAGGCCCATGATCGCCGGGTCGATGCCGTCCGGCGACGCGGGCTTGTCGCGCGGCGGTACGAAGTACAGCTCCGCAGTCGCCTGGGCCATTTCCGGATGATAGTCGCGCAGCGCCTTCTCCACTTCCGCCGCTTCGAGCGCGAGCGGCTCGTGGACCAGCAACTGAAGCCCGACCGGGTCGGCGAGCCGCGGGTTGGCGACCGGCGGCCCGCCCAGTCGCGGCACGCCCCGCCCGAAGAACCGGTCCAACAGATCGTCGGCCATACGCTGTCGCGCTCCCCTACGAAACGGGGTTTCTCTTTTCCCTAGCGCCCGCCCTCGCTTATCATACTCCTTCGCTCCGCATCCTCTCTGTCGCTTTGTAGAAAGGGACTCGTCATGTTGGATCGTGGAAACCTCTCGCGCCGCGGGTTCATGACCCGGTCGGTCGCCGCTCTCACCGCCACCGGGTTGCCCGGCTGGTACGCGAAGGACTGGTTTGGCTCCGCGGCCCGCGCCGAAGACAAGCCGGCCGGCGCGAACGGCAAGATCAACATCGGCGTCATCGGCGTCGGTCCCGGCCCGCGCCGGTCCAACGCGCTGTACGGCGAGGCCAAGCGGTTCAAGGACAAGGTGAACTTCACCGCCGTGTGCGACGTGGACGCGCGGCACGTCGCACACGCGGTCAAGCAGTACAAGACGGACGGGTACGACGTAAAGGGCCACAAGGACTTCCGCGACCTGGTGACCAGCAAGGACGTGGACGCGGTCATCGTCGCCACGCCGGACCACTGGCACGCGATCATCGCCATCGCCGCGATGAAGGCCGGCAAGGACGTGTACTGCGAGAAGCCGCTGACGCTCACAGTCGAAGAAGCGATCGCCATGAAGAAGGGGGTCGCGAGCACGAAGCGCGTGCTGCAAACCGGGAGCCAGCAGCGCACCGAGATGGGCGGCAAGTTCCGGCTCGCGACCGAACTGGTGCGCGACGGGCGCATCGGCAAGATCGAGAAGATCGAGTGCCGTATCGGGGCCAACCCGCAGAGCGGGGCGATCAAGGAGGTCGAGCCGCCGAAGGAGCTGGACTGGGACATGTGGCTCGGGCCGACCCCGAAGGTTCCGTACCGGCTCGATGGCGGGAAGACCAACTGCCACTACGAGTTCCGCTGGTGGTACGACTACAGCGGCGGCAAGATGACCGACTGGGGCGCGCACCACATCGACATCGCGCAGTGTATGCTGAACATGGACGGCAGCGGCCCGGTCGCCGTGGAAACGATCGAAGCCGCACCGCCGTACAGCAAGGGCGACGGGTACAACTGCCACGAGACGTTCAAGGTCCAGCACACCTACGCCAACGGGGTGAAGGTCGAAGTGAGCCACGGGGCCGGGTCGACCGCCAAGGGGCTGGTAGACGCCAACGGGAACCCGCGCAAGGGCGACCTGGGCGGCGGCGAGAACGGCGTGCTGGTGATCGGCGACAAGGGCAAGCTGTTCGTCAGCCGCGGGCTGCTGCTCGCCAGCGACAAGGGCGTCTTCGCCCCGCTGAAGGAAGACCCGAAGCTGTACCCGTCGCGGCCCACCAACCACATGGGCAACTTCATCGACTGCATCAAGACCCGCGAGACGCCGATCTGCGGGGTCGAGGTCGGGGCCGGGTCCGTGATCGTGTGCCACCTGGGAACCATCGCCCTGCGCAGCGGCAAGAAGCTGAAGTGGGACGCGAAGGCGATGAAGTTCGACAACGACGAGGCCAACACGATGCTGGCCCGCCCGCGCCGCGGCGACTGGAAGCTCAGTTAGAGAAAACGACAAGCGAGCGGCGCGGCGTAAGCCCGCCGGTAACTGCACAACTGAGA
>SXHE01000712.1 GCA_005773755.1 Planctomycetia bacterium | reverse complement strand
GGCGTCCCGCCTCACAAGGTGGGTGATCCCTCGCGGACGGCGTACAACTCGCTCGAATCCGAGAATCAGGGCTACCAAGAGGACACGCTAGACCGGTGGTTCGTCGCATGGGAACAGGAGTGCGACGCGAAGCTCTTGCTGGAATCGGAGAAGGCGAGCGAAACGCACTGCTGCAAGTTCGACCCGCGCCCGCTGGCCCGCGTACCGCTGGCGCAGCGCGGCGCGTACTACTCCACCATGATTAACGCGGGCGTGCTGAACGTTGATGAGTGCCGCGGGTTCGAGAACATGAACCCGCTGCCGGACGGCAAGGGCAAGGTGTACCGCTCGCCGGTGAACCTCGCGCCGGCGACGGCTCCCGCGCCGATTACTGAACCGGCTCCCGAACCTGAAGGGGTGAAGAGTGAGTGAACAGATTCAGCGGCGGTACATCCCGCGCGCGGTCAAGCCGCCGAAGCTCCAAGAGCGGGCCGACGGCGCGCTCCCGCTGATTACCGGCTACGCCGCAGTGTTCTACCGGGCCGACGATCCCGGCACGGAATACGAGATGTGGGCGGCCGACAATCGGGGGCCGCGCGTCGTGGAACGGATCATGCCGACCGCGTTCAACAAGGCGGTCGCGGAGGACGACGTGCGCGGGCTGTTCAACCACGACAGCGCGGTTGTGCTGGGGCGAAGCGGCGCGGGCACGCTTCGGCTGTCCGTGGACGCGGTTGGGCTGCGGTACGATATCGACCCGCCCGACACGCAGGCGGCGCGCGACCTGATCGCGTCGCTGCGCCGGGGTGACATCAGCGGCAGTTCGTTCGCGTTCCTCCCGCGCGGCACGCAGTACCACGACCGCGCCGAAGGCGGGAAGCTGGTAGAAACCGTGATCGAGCGGCACGACGTGCGGCTATTCGACGTGGGGCCGGTGACGTTTCCGGCCTACGCGGGTGCGTCGTCGGCGGTTCGGGCGGCCGATTCCGACCTCGCGGCGGTTCGCGCTGAGGTGGACAGCCGGCGCGCGGCCGCGGACCTCGACGCGGTTACGGGCGCACTTCTGACAATGGAAGAGGACGAGTGAGCGTATCGGACATTGGGCGCGCGAGGGATACAAGCGGGGGAGAGAACCCCGCACCGCATACCGGCGGAAACGGGGGCTTAACCTCCCGGCTTCCGCCGGTTCCATTTCGTGAGGCCAAATGTCGAAGGCGTTCCAACTGAAGGCGCTGCGAGAGAAGCGGGGCACGATCAAGGCCGAACTGGAAAAGCTCGGCGCGAAGCTGAAGGCCGAAAGCCGCGCCATGAGCGAGGACGAAAAGACCGCGTTCGACAAGCTGAAGACGGATTGGGTGGCGGTGGGCGATTCGATCCGCACCGCGGAAGGCGACATCAACGCGCTGGATGAACTGCTCGCATCGGCGGGCGGGGAAGAAAAGCCGGCGGAAGAGAAGCCGGCTGAGAACAGCGCAAAGAATCCCGGCCGCGAGAGCCGCGACTACAACCCGAATCCGCGCGGTGGCGATGGTGCGGAACTGGCGCGCAACCGCGAGGATGTGCGGCTCGCGCGTCAGGCGTGGGCGCGCAAGCAATACCGCATCCCGCTCACGCGCGCTCATGTCGATGCGTGTAAGCGGCTGAAGTTCGACCCGCGCGCGAAGTCGCTGGAGCTGCGGCTCGGCAACCCCGCGACCCGCGCGGAACGGTTCACGCAGCAACGCGCGCTGACGGTCACGACTACGGCCGGCGGCTACCTGATCCCGCAGGATTACAGTTTCGAGCTTGAACAGAAGCTCGTGGACTTCAGCAACGTGCGCGGCGTGTGTCGTGAGGTGCAGACTTCGGACGGCGCGCCGCTGCCGTGGCCGACTGAGGACGATACCGGTAACACGGGCGAACTGCTGGCGATCAACACCGAAGTCGCCTACGCCGATCCGACGTTCGCGAGCGTGACGTTCGGCGCGTTCAAGTTCAGCAGCAAGGGCGTTCTGGTTCCGAACGAGTTGCTTCAGGATTCGGCGTTCGATGTGGATTCGATGATCTTTGGGGAAATCGGAACCCGCATCGGCCGCAT
The DNA here is from genome assembly GCA_005773755.1 of Planctomycetia bacterium. Lineage (GTDB taxonomy): Bacteria > Planctomycetota > Planctomycetia > Gemmatales > Gemmataceae > Gemmata. The sequence continues at coordinate 1,429 of SXHE01000712.1, read as the reverse complement.
CCAGGCGACGCACTTCACGACCGGTGCCGGAACGACGGAGCCGAAGGGCGTTGTCACCTGTGCTGCAGCCGGCAACACAACCGCGCTGGCTGCGGCCTTCACGGGCCGAGAGTTGACGCTGCTAGCGCACGAGGTTGATCCGGCTTACCGTGCCGCGCCGGGCGTCGGATACATGATGAAGGATGACGTGGTGGCGTACTGCCTCACGTTGCTCGATTCGACCGGCCGTCCACTGATGCGCGAATCGTTCCGCGACGGCACCGCGCAACTGATGCTGAACGGCTATCCGGTGTACGTCAACCAGAAGATGACCGGCCTCACGGCGGCCGTTCCCGTGACCGCTCAGAAGCACGTTCTGTTCGGGGACTTCAAGAAGTTTATCGTCCGCGACGCGGGCAGCGTGCGAGTGATGCGGCTCGACGAGCGCTGGGCGGAAAAGGATCAAGTCGGGTTCATCGGGTTCCTGCGCAGCGATTCCAATTGCGTGAACACGGCGGCGATCAAGTACATGCTTCAGGCATAACCCGTTGTTGCGTCGCTGGCGTGTCGTGTGTTACCGATTCCCCTGTTGGAATCGGGTCGGTTATCCGAGCGACACGCCAGCAAAATCGGAGAGGGGCCGGCGCTCAGTAGAGGCTCATTACCTTTACGCGGTTGGTTCGACTCCAACCTCTCCGACTCACCACTTTTCGCGAGGGTTGAATGGGGCTGCATCAGACGGGCTATCACGTTCACGACTTCCGCGGCGAAGTGGGGAACGTCTACTCGCTCGCGGCTGCGGACGGTGCGATTACCTGTAAGTCGGGCGTGGTGTTCATCACGAAGGGATCGGCCGCCGCGCTGACCATTGCGGACCCGGTATCCGGCTCGCCGGAAGTGGGGGGCGACGACGGTAAGCGGCTCGTGATTCTCGCACTGACGGCACACGCTCACACCGTCACGCGGACTACGACCGGGTTCAATGACGCGGGCGCGTCCGGCGACGTGGCGACGTTCGGCGGCGCGAAGGGCGACGCGATGGTGATTCTCGCCTATGGCGGCAAGTGGTACACGGAAGACCTGCGGAACGTGACGCTCGGCTAACCGGTGGGCGCGGGGGTGATTGGTGCAACCGTTCGGGCTGACGATCACAACCGCGCCGGCGGTGGAGCCGTTGACCGCGGCCGAAGCGAAAGCGCGGCTGCGGATCACGGTAACGGATGAAGACACCGATATCGGCACGTTGATTACGCAGGCGCGCGAACTGGCCGAAGCGGAGTGCGGTAGGGCGTTCGTCACGCAAGCGCTGACGATGCGGTTCGATGACTTCCCGCGCGGGCCGGATCGGGCGATCTACGTTCCGCGGCCTCCGCTGCAATCGGTTTCGTGGGTGAAGTATTACGACGCGGCCGGCTCCCAACAGACGCACAGCGCGGACGGCTACCACGTT
>SXHE01000711.1 GCA_005773755.1 Planctomycetia bacterium | reverse complement strand
GCGACTGAAGCAGACCGGCGCGCGGTGGAAGGTGCGCCGGGTCGAGCGGATGGCCACCCTCTGCGCCGTTCAAGCAAGCGATCAGTGGGCCGCCTACTGGGCGGACACGGCCTAAATGCCAGAATCCGTTACTGCACCCCCTCCGGCCGGTTATCTCTTGCTTGACAACAACTCGAAGGTATTATCTACTCTAATCGAGTGATTCGCGCCCCGTGCGGGCGTGCCCGCCTTCGACACTCGCTTCCTCGCATACCGCCGACTTTACGCGCCTTAACTGCTGTGCCCCGAACCTTCCAACCGACCATCAGTCCACCCGTAGAAAGGTGTCCTCGTATGTCCCCGCAAGATGCTGCTGCGACTCGGAACGATGCCCCGGCACACTCCGTGATGCCGGGTCGCCGCGAGTTCCTTCGGGTGGGCGTGATCGGCGGTCTGGGCCTCACCCTCGGCGACTTTTTCGCCATGCAGGCGCGCGGCGACCAGAAGAACTACATCAGTAAGGAAGGCGTCGCCAAGAGAGTCATCCAGATCGTCTTGCCTGGCGGCATGGCGCACCAGGAATCGTGGGACCCGAAGCCCGAAGCACCGCTCGAGTACCGCGGCCCGTTCGGCATCGCCAAGACGAAACTCCCCGGCATCGTCTTCAACGAGAACTTCAAGAGCCTCGCCCAGGTCGCGGACAAGATGACCGTGATCCGGTCCATCGCGGGCAAGGAAGCGGACCACGGGCGCGCGTCGTACACGATGTTCACCGGCTACCGCAAAAGCCCGGCCGTCGAGCACCCCAGCCTCGGGGCGGTGGTGTCGCACGAGTTCGGCCCGCGCAAGAACCTGCCCCCCTACGTCGCGGTTCCGAGTGCGAACGAGTACGGCGGCACCGGCTACCTCGGCTCGCAGTTCGGGCCGTTCGGCATCGGTAGCGACCCGGCTCGCAACGGGTACAAGGTCCGCGACCTGACGCTCCCGCCCGGCGTGGACGACCGCCGGTTCAGCACCCGCCGCGAGATCCGGGGGGTGGTGGACGACCACTTCCGTGCCCAGGCCAAGAACGCCCAGGCTCTGGGTGCGATGGACGAGTTCTACCAGCGGGCCTACGCACTGATCAGTTCGCCGGCCGCTCGTGAAGCGTTCGACATCGAGAAGGAAACGGCCGCGACCCGCGCGAAGTACGGCACCTCCGACGCCGGCCCGCGATTCCTCCTGGCCCGCCGGCTGGTGGAAGCGGGCGTGCGGTTCGTGACGGTCAGCTACGGCGGCTGGGACATGCACGCCGGCATTCAGAACGCGATGACCCGCCAGGCCCCCGGCCTCGACACGGCGCTCGCCGGGCTGATTCGCGACCTCGACGACCGCGGGCTGCTGGCCTCGACGGTTGTGCTCGTCACCAGCGAGTTCGGCCGCACGCCGAAGATCAACGCCTCGGCGGGCCGCGACCACTTCCCGCGCGTCTTCTCGCTGGCCGTGGCCGGCGGCGGCTTCAAGAAGGGGCTCGTCTACGGCTCGTCCAACTCGACCGCCAGCGAGCCGGAAGAGAACCCGGTTCGCGTCGAGGACGTGCTGACCACCGTGTACCACCAGCTCGGCATCAACGCGGACAAGGAGTTGATGGCCCCCGGTGCCCGCCCGATCGAGATCATCGACGGCGGCGAAGTGGTGAAGGACCTGATTGGTTAATTGCTGTGATGTGGTCCGGTCACTCCGTGACCGGTGCGACGCAGCGCGTGATTCGTAATGAGTTCCGCGCACCGCTATTCCGTGGGAATAGCACCGGTCACGGGATGACCGGACCACAACAGAACGCTGCTCGCCCAAATCCGCCTTCCGCACTTCGGGAACGCCACGATGCGATTTTTCCGCACGACCCTCGGCTGCGTTGCGTTCCTCGTCGCCGCGACCGGCGCGTCCGCCGGCACACCGAAGTTGGCGCGGCTGTCGCCATCCGGCGGGCAGCGCGGCACGACCGTTGAGGTCGAGTTCGCCGGCAAATACCTCGAACAGCCGCGCGACGTCCTGTTCTACGAATCCGGTATTACGGTCGAATCCATCGAGCCGGTCACGAGCGCGATCGGACCGAACGGCAAGTCGGTCGTCATCGAACCGGGGCTTCGCGTTCGCGTGAAGCTCAAGATCGCCGCCGATTGCCCGCTCGGGCCGCACGGGTTGCGCCTCCGCACCGCGTCCGGCCTGACGGAATATCAGCGGTTCTTCGTCGGGCCGTTCCCGACCGTCGAAGAGAACGAGGTGCCGGTCAAAGGGCGCAACGACAAGCGCGAGACCGCAACGAGCGTTCCCGCGAACACCACCGTCCTCGGCAAATTGAACGACGCGACCGACGTGGACGTGTACCGCGTCGAGGTGAAGCGCGGGCAGCGGGTCTCCGCCGAGATCGAGGCCGCCCGACTGGGCGTTGAACGCGGCATCCCCGACCTGCACCTCACCATCTACGACGCCGACGGAAAGAAACTCGCTGCGGCCGACGACTCCGCGTTGTTCGTGCAAGACCCGATCCTGTCCGTCCTCGCGGATCGCGACGGCACGTACTTCGTGGAAGTGCGGCACAGCATGTACAACGGGGCCGGCGACGTCTACCGGTTGCACGTCGGTACGTTCGCGCGGCCGACCGGCGTGTACCCCGCGGGCGGGCCCGCGGGCGCGGAACTCAAGGTCCGCGTGCTGGGCGATCCGAAGGGCGCGTGGGATCAGACCGTACAGCTTCCGAAGGTGCCCGGCGACTTCCCGTTTGTGGCCCTGGCCGATGGTGTCCCCGCCCCGTCGCCGAACCGGTTCCGGGTGTCGCCGTTCCCGAACGTGCTCGAAGCGGAACCGAACGACACGCCCGAAGCAACGAGCGCCACGGCCGCAACGCTCCCGGTCGCGTTCAACGGCATCATCGACAAGCCCGGCGACGTGGACTGCTTCAGGTTCCGCGCGAAGAAGGGCGAACAGTTCAAGTTCCACGCGATGGCGCAGGCACTTGGCTCACCCCTCGACCCCGTCATCTGGGTGAAGCCGGTGGGCGCGAAGACGGGCACCGCGGGCCAGCGGGTGGTCGATTCGCGCCTGAACCAGCTCGGGTTCGCTCCCTCCGGCGGCCTCAGCCGCGAGACCCACGACCCGGTGCTCGAGTTCACCGCGCCGGCCGACGGCGAGTACGTCCTCGGGATCGAGGACGAGCGCGGGGAGGGCGGCGCGGATTACGTTTACCGCGTCGAGGTCCGGCCGGAGACGAACGCGGTTCACACCTACATCGCGCCGGAACCCGAGAACCAGTTCGCTCCGCAGTTGCGACAGGCGATCGCGGTCCCGGCCGGGAACCGCACGACGGTTCAGGTCGGCGTCTTCGCCACGAACCGCCCCTTCACGGGAGAACTGGAACTGGTCGGCGTGAACCTGCCGAAGGGGGTCACGCTGCACGCACCGAAGATCACCGCGGGGATGACCCGCGTACCGGTCGTGTTCGAAGCGTCCGAAGACGCGAAGCCGCAGGCACTGCTCGTCGACCTGATCGTCCGCCCGGTTGGTGCGGCACCGACGCTCGCGAGCGGGTACCGCCAGACGATTATGATGAACGCCTACGGCAACAACGACTACTACATGCACACCCCGATCGACCGGCTCGCGCTCGCGGTTACCGAACCGGCCCCGTTTACTGTAACGGTCGAGGAGCCGAAGTCGGCGCTGGTTCAGAACGGCGAGATGTCGCTGAAGTTCACCGTGCAGCGGGCGAAGGGATTCGAAGGTGCGGTTACTGTGCAGATGGAGTGGAAGCCGCTCGGCATCAGCACGGGCACGCCGGTAACGGTGGCCGCGGACCAAACGGAAGGCGTCTACCTGATTGGGGCCGCTCGCAACGCCGCCGCCGGCGCGCATCAGGTCACGCTGACCGCGATGAGCGGCAGCGCCCGACGTGGCTATCAGGACGGCGACGGCCGGACGTACATCGCGTCCCAGCCGTTCAAGCTCCCCGTGGCCGAACCGCACGTCGAGGCGCGCATCCCCCGCACGTCGATCGAGCGGGGCAAGACCGCGACGCTGGTGTGCAAGCTGAACCACCTCCAGACGTTCGAGGGCAAGGCGAAGGTGACACTCGCCCGCCTGCCGCGCGGTGTGGAACTGGTCGAGCCGATGCGCGAGATCACCTCGGCCGACAAGGAGGTGACGTTCACCCTCCGTGCCACCGCGGACGCTCTCGTGGGCAACTACCAGGGTGTCGTGCTCGACGTGACCGTGACCGACAAGGGCCAGGCGGTTCGGCAGCTCAGCGGCTACGGCATCCTGCGGATCGACGCCGAACGCGGCACGCCCCCGAAGGGCAAGTAATAGGCGCGGACCCCTCCCCAACCCCTCTCCCGCGGGGAGAGGGGCTAAGACCGGACGGCAGGTCTTTCTCCCCCTTCCTTTTTAGGGCCGGGGGCCGGGGGGTTAGGTTCTTCGAGCAACGACCAACCCAGGCGACCACCGATATGCGTTCTCTCTACCTTTCGCTCGCGGCCGTCTTCGCACTCACGGGAGCCGCTTCCGCCGCGCCCGCGCTGAAGGTCTTCCCCGCGGCCGTCGAACTCAAGGGGCAGGACGACCGACAAGCGCTCGTCGTCCAGGTGATCGACGACAGCGGCGCGACCAAAGACGTGACCGCGACCGCGAAGCTCTCGGTCGCGGACCCGACGGTCGCCACCCTCACCGGCCAGACCGTCGCCGCGAAAGCGGACGGGCGCACCAAACTCGTCGTCGAAGCCGGTGGGCTGAAGGCCGAAGTTCCCGTGACCGTCGCGGGCGCGGGCACGGCGCGGCCCGTGAGCTTCCGGCTCGACGTGATGCCCGTGTTCATGAAGCACGGGTGCAACAACGGCAGTTGCCACGGCGCGGCGCGCGGCAAGGACGGGTTCATGCTGTCGCTGTTCGGGTACGACCCGGCCGGCGATTACTACCGCCTGACGCGTGCGATCGTCGGCCGCCGCGTGGACCTCGCCGCGCCGGAAAAGAGCCTCATGCTGGAAAAGGTCACCGGGGCGGTCGCCCACACGGGCGGCAAGCTCTTCGACACCAACCACGACGACTACAAGACGCTGCTCCGCTGGTTGAAGGCCGGTGCCCCGGACGACGGCCCGAAGGCCCCCGAACCGGTCGGCGTCGAACTGCTCCCGTCGAAAGTGGTGTTCGCCGGGAAGGGCCAGTCGCAGAAGGCCGTGGTGGTGGCCAAGTACTCGGACGGTTCGATGCGCGACGTGACCCGACTCGCGCTGTACATGACCAACAACGAGGCGATCGCGGCCATCGGCAAGGACGGGGTCGTGACGGCCGGCGGCCGGGGCGGGGCGTTCGTCTTCGCCCGGTTCGGCAAGTTCACGGTCGGGAGCGAAGTGATCGTCCTGCCGACCGACGACAAGTTCGTTTGGCCGAACACGCCGGAACACAACTACATCGACGCGCTCGTTTTCGACAAGCTCAAGAAACTGCACCACGCGCCGTCCGACCTGTGCTCCGACGAGCAGTTCCTGCGCCGCGTCTTTCTCGACCTGATCGGCCTGCCGCCGTCGCGCGAGGAGTTCGACGCGTACCTCGCGGACAAGAACCCGAAGAAACGCGAGAAACTCATCGACGCCCTTCTTGAGCGGCCGGAGTTCGTAGACATGTGGACGATGAAGTGGGGCGAACTGCTGCGCGTCCGGGCGTACAACCAGGTGCCGCAATACGGTCGCGATGCGAAGGCGATGTTCTCCTACGCCGCGTGGGTCAAGGAACAGATGGCGAAGAACCGGCCGCTGAACGAGTTCGCGGCGGAACTGCTCGTCGGCAGCGGGAGCAACTTCAAGTCACCGCCGGCGAACCTCTACACCGCGGCCGAGCGGCTCACCCCGGAGAAGACGGCCGAGGACATCGCCCAGGTGTTTCTGGGTACGCGCATCCAGTGCGCGCAGTGCCACAACCACCCGTTCGACCGCTGGACGCTGGACGACTACTACGGCTTCGCGGCGTTCTTCGCGGGCGTGAACTTGAAGCGCGGGGTCGAGGGCCGCGAGGTCTTCGTCACGAACAACAACGCGGCGAACACCGTGGCGCACCCGGTGGACGGTCGGCGCATGAAGCCGAAGTTCCTGGGCGGGACCGCGCCCGAGGTCGAGGGGCAGGACCCGCGCAAGGCGCTGTCCCAATGGCTCACGTCCGCGGACAACACCGCGTTCCGCGAGACGATGGCGAACGTCATCTGGGCGCACTTCTTCGGCCGCGGGATCGTCGATCCGGTGGACGACGTGCGCATCAGCAACCCGCCGAGTAACAAGGAGCTGCTCCAGGAACTCGGGAACAAACTGGCCGCGTACAAGTTCGACAAGAAGAAGCTCGTCCGCGACATCTGCAACTCGCGGACGTATCAGCTCGCCGCAACGACCAACAAGACCAACGAACTGGACGAGGTGTACTTCTCGCACTCCTACGTCCGCCGGTTGCGGGCCGAGGTGTTGCTCGACACCGTTACCCGCGTGACCGGCACCGAGGACCGCTTCGCGCTGTCGCCGCAGGGAACGCGCGCCGTGCAGATTCACACCGGCGAGGTGTCCAACTACTTCCTGACGACGTTCGGTCGTGCCCCGCGCGAGACCGCGTGTTCGTGTGAGGTGAACAAGGAGGCGAACCTTTCGCAGGCACTTCACCTGCTCAACGGCGACACGATCACCACGAAGATCGCACAGGGCAAGTTGCTCCCGGCACTGATTGCCGCGAAGAAGTCGCCGGAGGCGATCATTGAGGAGATGTACGTCCTGACGCTCTGCCGCAAACCGACCGAGCGGGAGCGGAAGGGGCTGGCCGAAATTCTCCGCCGGGAGACGGAGCCCGACCGACTGCGCGAACTGGCCGAGTTGCAGCTCAAGAACGATGTCGTTTATCAGCGCGGTGAGGAGCGGTTGAAAACTCTCAAAGCGGACCTCGCCAAGTTGCCGAAGGACTCGAAGGAGGCCGCCGCGGTCGGCAAGCAGATCGCCGCGGTCGAACAGGCGCACGGGGCCGTCCGCAAGCGCTTCGAGGCAGCATCCATCCAGACGGTCTACGGCGACATCTTGTGGGGGCTGTTCAACTCCACCGAGTTCACGTTCAACCACTGAGCCACAGTGTGACCCGCTCGCTCCGCGAGCGGTTCAGGTTCGCAACTGAGGATGCTCTCCGAGTTGCTGTGTCGCAATACGCCGCGTGTAGCACCGCTCGCGGAGCGAGCCACACTGAAGACCGAATCACCAACCCACCGATCCGCCACCATGCCGACGCGCACCATCTGCCTGTTCACACTGTCGCTCCTGGCGTTCGGCATCGCGCACGCGCAGCCGCCGAAGGTCGATCCGAAGGCCGATCCGCCGAAGGCCGCGGCGGTCAATTACAAGGATCACGTCCTGCCGATCCTTCGGAAGCACTGCCTCAACTGCCACAACGCGGACAAGGCGACGTCCGACCTGAACGTGGCCACCTATCAGGCGCTGATGGCCGGCGGGGCCAGCGGTGAGGCGGTCAAGCCGGGCAATCCGGGCCAGAGCCTGCTGTTCCGGGTGACCGCGCACGAGACCGAGCCGAAGATGCCGCCGAAGGGGCCGAAGGTTCCCGACGCCGACCTCGCGGTCATCAAGAGGTGGATCGAGGGTGGCGCGCCCGAAACCGCGGTCGGCGCGGCTAAGGTTGCGGGCCGCAAGATCGACATCGACCCCGTTGCGATCACGAAGGGCAAGCCGGCCGGCCCGCCGCCCATGCCGGTCGCGCTGCCCGCGGCGAAGCTCACGAAGACCGAACGCGCGCACCCGGTCACCGCGATGGCCGCAAGCCCGTGGGCACCGCTCGTCGCGGTCTCCGGGCACGAGCGCGTCTTGCTGTACAACTCCGACACGCTGAAACTGATCGGCACGCTGCCGTTCCCGGAGCGGGTCGTTCACGTTCTGAAGTTCAGCCGCAACGGGAAGTGGCTCCTGGCCGGCGGCGGGCGCGGGGGGGCGCAGGGGCGCGTCGTGATCTGGGACGTGACCACCGGCAAGCGCGTCACCGAGATCGGCGACGAGGCCGACGTGGTGCTGGCCGCCGACATCAGCCCGGACCACAAGCTCGTCGCCCTCGGCGGCCCCGGCAAGCTCGTGAAGATTTACGATACCGCGACCGGTGAGCAGAAACGCAAGATCAAGAAGCACACCGACTGGGTGACCGCGATGGAGTTCAGCCCTGACGGCGAGATGCTCGCCAGCGGCGACCGCAACGGCGGGGTGTACGTTTGGGAACCGGCTACCGGGGGCATTGTGTTCACCCTCGGCGACCACAAGGACGCGATCACGGCGCTGAGCTGGCGGGCGGATTCCCAGATGCTGGCCACGTCGAGCGAAGACGGCCGGTTGATCCTCTGGTACGCCGAAGACGGGTTCCCGACGCGATCGATCAACGCCCAGGTGGACGCGAGGTCCCCGCCCGCGGCGCGGGGCAAGTTGCCGGGAGTGTTAGCGGCTCAGTACGCCCGCAACGGCCAGTTCGTCACCTGCGGGCGCGACAACACGGCCCGTGTGTGGGCGGCCAACGGCAATCAACTCGCTCGGCTCGAGGGCTTCACCGACGTGCCCTCAAAGGTGGTGTTCTCGCACGACGGCGAGCGCGTCTTCGCTGGCGACTTCACGGGCAAAGTCTGGGTCTGGGACGTGAAGGACAAGAAGCCGGCCGGCGATCTGACCACCAACCCAGACTGAAATCGGAGCCCGTCCGGTGCAGTATTCTGTCGCAGGGGAAGGGCAGCGGATTGTAGAGATCGGTCGAGGTCAGCCACTCGCGCGGTTGTCTCAAGAACGGGCGGTGCACGAGCCGCGGCCCGGCATCGGTCGCGCGGCGCGGACCGGCTCGGTTCACCGCGAGCGGGTGACGGCGGGTTGTCATACGCATCCCAGGAACGAGCGGTTTACGTTCCCCGCTCCCTTGCGGTCGTGGCTCGCTTAGGCCGCTCGTTCCTGGGAAGCGTATGAGCTGAACTGGTCCAACAAACACACGAGGCCGCAAGCGGGTTCCCGCTTGCGGCCTCGTGTGCGAACGGGTTCGCTTACTTCTTCTTCGCCACCCACTTGCTGATCTGGTAGTCCTTACCCGCGCCGGCCAGCCACGCAACGTAGGCCTCCTTCGTCTTCTCGATGAAGTCCTCGCCCGGCTTGACCACCGGGTACTTCCAGCCGTCCTTTTCGTTCAGCCCGATCATACTGAACGCCTGATACGAATTGGGCGCGTTGCCGTCGTTCGGGTCGCCCTTCCAGTTGCCCTCGGCGATGGCCTTCAGCACCAGCTTGCTCTCGTCGGCGCTGATCTTCACCAGTTCGGCCTCGACGCCGCCCTCCGGGTACGCCCGGTACTTCTGGATCAGCACGTTCGCGGCGAACAGGCGGTCCGGGGCCTTCTCCGCCTTGAGCGCCTTCATCGGGTCGGTCAGCGCGGCCGCGCCCAGTTTGGCCTGGGCGAGCTGGTCCTTGTAGCCGTCGTCCTTCGCGCCGATCGGGGCCAGCATCGGGCTGATGGTGTAGAAGTCGGCGCTGTGGTGCTTGCTGAGGTAGAACAAGCCCTCTTGCCCTTCGGTCAGGACGACCGGACCGAACCCGCCGCGGCCGGGGATCGGGCGGCCGACCGGCGGCACCGCGGGATCACCCACCGGCGCGGGGGCCGCGGGGACGAACCCGACCTTGATGTGCGTGACGTTCGCCGCGCCCACCAGCCCGCTCTCGATCTTGATGACCGCGACCTTGTAGCTGGTCTTTTCCTTCACGCCGGGGAACTGCGGCGCGTCGACGGTGGCCTTCTCGATGGCCGTGACCTTGCCGACCACGACCACATCGGCGCGTGCCAGCTTCTGAACCGGGGTGTACAGGATAATGGCCCGCTTCGCCTCGACCGGCGTTGCGAGAACCAGCGCGGCGGCGGCCGCCACAATCGCACTGCGATACATTGGGGAAACTCCTTGAAATCAGAGGACAGAGGGCAGAGGACAGACAACAGACACAGTGGGCACTCATCTTCTGGCTGCCTTCTGTCCTCTGTCTTCTGTCCTCTGTGCCGAAGGCTTCTACTTCTTCGCCACGACCTTCTTGAGCTGATAGTCCTTGCCGGGACCGTCCAGCCATTTTACGTAGGCCGCTTTGATGGCCGCGTAATAGTTCTCGCCGGGCTTCGGTTGCGGCTGCTTCCAGCCGTCTTTATCGGTGAGGCCAAGTTGAAAGAACGCCTCCACGCCCGCCGGGGTGCGGACGGCGCGAGCGTCCCACTCGGCGTCGGCAATGGCCTTCAGAATCAGCTTACTTTCCTCGGCCGGGACCGCGACCTGGTCCGTGCCGGCGGCGAGCGCCGGGTACGCGCGGTACTTGGCGACCAGCATCGCCGCGGTTTCGATCCGCACCTCGGCCTTGTCGCTCTTCAGGCCCTTGAGCGGGTCCGCGGTCGCGGCGGCGAACTTCTTGATCTGTTCGAGTTCGGCCGCGCCGCCGGGCGCGCCGAGGTTCGCGGGCAGGTTCCGGTACGGCATCACGTAGAAGTCCGCGGTCGGGTGCTTGCACAGGTACACGAGCACCCGCTGCCCGTCCGCGAGTTCGGGGACCGGCTCGCGCGGGCGGATCACGCCGCCGCTGCCGCGGAGCGGCGGGGCGTTCGGGTCCGGGGGAACGAACCCGACCTTGATGTGGGTCAGACCGGCCGCACCGCCGAGGTCGGTTTCGATCTTCACCACCGCGACCTTGTACGCGACCTTGTCCTTCGCGCCGATGTACGGCGACGACGCGTCGACGGTGTTCTTCTCGATGGCCGTGACCTTGCCGACCACGACCACCTGGGCCGAAGCGAACTTCTGGTGCGCGGACGGTGGCGGGGCAGCCGCGCCCGCGAGCGCGGGGCCGGCGACGAGTGCGACCGCGAGCGCGGCCAGGAGCAGATTGCGGCACATGGTTACTTCTCCGCTTTCTTGGCAACGAGCTTTTTGATCTGATAATCTTTGCCGGGGCCGTCGACCCACTTGGCGAACGCCTCTTTGGTCAGCGCGGTGAAGTCCTCGCCGGCTTTGGCCTGCACCGGCTTCCAGCCGTCTTTGTCCGTGAGGCCCAGCGAGTAGAACGCGGACAGGCCGTTCATTCGGTCGCTGGCGCGGTTCGTGGTCCAGGTGCCCTCGGCCAGTGCCTTGAGGATCAGCTTGCTCTCGTCGGCCGCGAGCGCAACGGTGGTCGTCTCGCGCGTCCCTTCGGGCACGGAGCGGTAGCGGGTGACGAGGGCCAGGGCCGCGTCGAACCGGTCCGCGGCGGTGCCCGCCTTGAGCGCCTTCACCGGGTCCGCGAGCACCGCGAGCACCTTCTTCACCGCGATCACGTCGTCCTTGAAGCTCGGCGCGCCCGCTTCGACGGGCGGGGTCATGTACGGGATGGCGAGGAACTTCCCGGCCTCGTTCTTCGTGAGGAAGAACAGCCATTCCTGGCCCTCCTTGAGTTCGGGGTTGTCCGGCCCGCGGCCGGGGCGGATGCCGCCGATGCCGGACGGCACGAACCCGATCTTGATGTGCGTCAGGTTCTCGGCACCGATCAGGTTCGTTTCGATCTTCACCACCGCGATCTTGTGCGCGACCTTGTTCGTCGCGCCGGGGTACAGGGGCGCGTCGACGGCGTCCTTCTCGATGGCCGTGACCTTGCCGACCACGACGACCGGGGCGCGCAGCGCGCGCTCGACCGGGTGCGCGATCGGCGCGATCCGATCGGCACGCGCGGGAGCAGCAGCGCCCACCAGTGCAAAGGCAACGAGTACGATCCGGCGCATGGAACCCTCACGGAGAGGAACGGCCCACGAGCTTGCGCTCGTGGGCTTCGAACGGAGTGCTCGTCGCACTCGCACTACTTCGGGGCCGGCGTCTTGGCGACGACCTTCTTGACGACGTAATCCTTGCCGGGGCCGGCCAGCCACTTCACGAACGCCTCCTTCTGGACCGCGGTGAAATCGACCGGCGGCTGGCCCGGTTGCGGGCGGACGAACTTCGGGGCGACCCAGCCGTCCTTGTCCGTCAGGCCCAGTTGGTAGAACGCGTTCATCGCGCTCGGCGCGCCGAACCCGGGGCGGATCTGCTTCCAGTCGGCTTCGGCGATGGCCTTCAGGATCAGCTTGCTCTCGTCGGCGTTGATCGCGACGTTATCGACCTCGCCGCCGAACATCGGGTACGAGCGGTACTTCTGCACCATCGTCGCGGCCGTCTCGACGCGCACGTCGGCCTTGTCGCTCTTCAGGCCCTTCATCGGATCGGCGATGATGGCGGTGATCTTCTTGACCTCTTCGAGCTGCTTCTTGCCCGCGTCGGTGCTGATGTCGACCGGGTTGTTCATGTTCGGGATGATGTAGAAGTCGGCGGTCGGGTGCTTGGCGAGGAAGAACAGCGCCTCCTGGCCGACCTTGAGTTCCGGGGCCTGGAACCCGGGGCGGATCGGGCGGCCGGGTGCGGGCAGGATCATCGGCTGGCCGGGGTTGACCGGCACCGGGCCGCCGCCGGGCTGCACCTTCGCGGGCGGAATGAAGCCGATTTTGATGTGGGTCAGGTTGTTCGCGCCCCCGAGCGCGTCGTTGATCTTCACGACCGCGATCTTGTACGTCAACTTCTCTTTCGCCCCGACGTAGGGCGCGGTGGCGTCGACGGTGTCCTTTTCGATGGCCGTGACCTTGCCGGTCACGACGACCGGGGAGTTGATCGCCATCTGGGTCGGTTGCGGCGGGGCGATCATCAGCGCGAACGCCGGCGCGGTGCCCACGAGGGCGAGCACGGCGAGGGCCGCGACGAACAGGTACTTCCGCATTGAGCAGACTCCGTGTGGTGGGAGGGAGAGGCGAATCGGGAGGCCCGATTCAGTCAAGACGAGGTGCGCGACCGAACAGTTGTGCCCGGTCTCACATTTTTCTTACCCCGTGAGGGGCGCACCGGACAGAAATGGGGGCGGAAAAAGCGCCCGTGGGGCATTGAACGCCGGGCGCAACGGGTTTACGCTAACGGCAAGATCGATCCCCGCGTGGGTCGGTCTCCCGGCCGCCCGGTGGTATCCCCGTACCGCCGGGCGGTATTTTTGCGCGAGCGCCGGTGCTCAGAACTTCAGGCTCATGCCCTTGAGCCGGGCCGCGGTTTCGGCCATCAGCGCGTCTTCTTCGGCCTCGTCCTTCGCGATGTACGTCACCGAGAACCGCAGGTACGCCCCCGCGTCGTCCCACGGCACGCAACACACGCTCTGGTCGTGGATCAGGTACTGCGACGCTTCCTCGGCGCTCGCGAAGGTGCGGTCGCCCGCGCCCTTCGGTGAGTTCGTGTAGAGGAAGTACGTGCCGCCGGGCATGTCGCACTTGAACCCGACCTGTTTCAGCGCCGCGACCAGCTTTTCCAGCCGCCGCTTGTACTTCGCCCGCACCGCGACCGGGATCGCGGCCGTGCGCAGCGCCTGCGCCGCCGCGTGCTGCACCGCCATGAACTGCCCGCTGTCGCTGTTGTCCTTCACGTCGGCGTAGGCCTGCACGATCTTCGGGTGCCCGCACACGAACCCGAGCCGCCAGCCGATCATGTTGAACCCCTTCGACATCGAATGCACCTCGACGCCGACTTCCTTCGCTCCGTCCACCTGGAGGAAGCTGAGCGGGTCCGACTTGTAGCTCAAGAGGATGTGCGCCGCGTCCTGCACGATGACGATCTGGTTGACGTGGGCGAACTCGATGACGCGCTTGTAGAAGTCCTTCGTGGCGACCGCACCGGTGGGCGAGTTCGGGTAGTTGATGACCATCAGCTTGGCGCGCTTGCGCACGTCGGCCGAGATCGAATCGAGGTCCGGGTAGAAGCCGTTCTTTTCGAGCAGCGGCAGCTTCACGACCTCGCCGCCGAGGTATCGGGTCCAGGTGCCCGCGACCGGGTAGCCGGGCACGGTCATCAGGGTCACGTCGCCGGGGTTGATGAACACCGCGGGGAGCATCGCGTACGCCGGCTTGCTGCCGATACAGTGACACACCTCTGTCACCGGGTCGAGCTTCACCCCGAACTGCCGCTGCATGAACTCGGCTGCGGCGTCCTTGTAGTTCTGGATGCCATTGTCCGCGTACCCGCGGTTCTCGACCTTGTTGGCCTCGCGCGCGAGCGCCTCGCGCACGCTGACATCGGCCATGTCGTCGTTCTCGCCGATGCCGAAGTCGAGCAGCTTGCGCTCGGGATGATCCGCGAGCGCCTTGCGCTTGGCCCGCTTGATCTTCTCGAACTTGTAGATGTCGGTCCCCTTGCCGTAACCGGCCCCGCCAATGCGGTCGGCGAACAGGGTCTGGAACCACGGGTCAGCAGCGGTGGACATCGGAGGCACTCCGGGCGGGTGGGATTATGTGAAGAAGTTTACGAAGCGACGGGAGCGAGGGCGAACCGGTTCGCGCGCTTGCGCGACCGGCGCGGAAGATGTGTGTCGGCGAGAACCGCTCTCGGGAACTCACGCGGCACCCCGGCCCACGCTTCGCGCCGGGAGCGTGAGGCTTTCGCGACCGCCACCTGGTGATATTACTTACGTCCGCGCGCCTCCGGCATTACCTTGCTCGGTGTGTCAGTTGCTTGGCAGTCTCAATGACGGTTCCCGTCCGACAGGTCCGAAGCCGCGGGCCGCGCACCTGTGCCAGCACCTGATCTACCCCGTGCCCGACGCGCGACTGCCGTTCCTCGGCGTCCACTTCACGCGGATGATCGACGGCGGCGTGGAGTGCGGCCCGACCGCGGTGCTGGCCTTCACGCGCGAGGGCTACCGGCTGAGTGACGTGAGCGCGAGTGACCTCTGGGAACGGGCGACTGCGCGCGGCTTCTGGAAGATGGCATGGCGGTTCCGCTGGGTGGGGTTGCACGAGATGTACCGCTCGCTGAGCCG
>SXHE01000710.1 GCA_005773755.1 Planctomycetia bacterium | reverse complement strand
TGCCGACCGCTTCGAGCACGGTGCTGGTGGCGCTGACCGCGTACGACGCGGCGGGCCGGGTGTTCGAGACGACCGACCCGATGGGCCGGGTTCACCGCACCGAGTACGACGCGCTGGGGCGGACGACGAAGACGGTCGAGAACTACGTGAACGGGACGGTGAGCGACGGCGACGACAAGACGGTAGAGTACGTTCACAACGCGGCCGGGCTGGTGAGCCTGACCGCGAAGCTGACCGGCGGCGGGGGCCAGACGACCGAGTACGGGTACGGGGTGACGACCGGCACCGGCAGCGCGCTGACCTCGAACGACGTGGCGGGCGCGACCAAGTGGCCGGACCCGACGACCGGCGCGGCCAGCAGCGGGCAGCAGGAGACGACGACGGTGAACGCGCTGGGTCAGGCGCTCACGGTCACAGACCGCAACGGCACCGTCCACACGCTGACCTATGACGTGCTGGGCCGGGTGGTGAGCGACGCGGTGACAACGCTCGGCAGCGGGGTCGATGGCAGCGTCCGGCGCATCGAGACCGCGTATGACGCACAGGGCAACGCCTACCTCATCACCAGCTACGACGCGGCCAGCAGCGGCAACATCGTGAATCAGGTACAGCGGGCGTTCAACGGCCTGGGGCAACTCATCACGGAATGGCAGGCCCACGGCGGCGCGGTGAACACCTCGACCTCGCCGAAAGTGGAGTACGCCTACAGCGAGATGCCGTCCGGCGCGAATCACTCGCGGCTGACGAGCATCACGTATCCCGACGGATACGTGTTGACGTACAACTACGCGGCCGGGTTGAATGGGGAAATCAGTCGCCTGTCCTCGCTCAGCGATTCGGGCAACACGTTGGAAAGCTACGACTACCTCGGTGTGGGCTTGGTGGTCCGGCGGGCGCACCCGCAGCCGGACGTGGACCAGACGTTCATCAAGCGCACCGGCGAATCGAACGCCGACGCCGGCGACAAGTACATCGGCCTCGACCGGTTCGGCCGCGTGGCCGATCAGCGGTGGGCGGTCGCCAGTTCGGGCACCGCGCGCGAGCGCACGCAGCACACCTACGACGCCGCGAGCAACCGGCTCACGCGCACCAACGTGGTGAACGCGTCGTTCGACGAGGCCTACACCTACGACGGCCTGAACCAACTGCTCGACTTCACGCGCGGCGCGCACACCATCGATTGGGACTACGACGCGCTGGGCAACTTCGACAGCGTGACCACCAACGGTGGCTCGCCCGCGACGCGCACCGCGAACAAGCAGAACGAGATCACCGCGATCAGCGGGGCGACGACGCCGACCTACGACGCCAACGGGAACATGACCGGCGACGAGACCGGCAAGCAGTTCGGCTACGACGCCTGGAACCGCCTCGTGGTGGTGAAGAACTCCGGCGGCACCACGCTCAAGACGTATGGGTACGACGCGCTCAACCGCCGCGTGACCGAGACCGCCGGCGGCACCACCCGCGACCTGTACTACTCGGCGAACTGGCAGGTGCTGACCGAAGCCGTGGCCGGCGTCACCGACCGGCGCTACGTATGGTCGCCCGTGTACGTCGATGCAATGGTCCTGCGCGACCGCGACACCAACGCCGACGGCAGCCTTGATGAAAGGCTGTACGCGGTGCAGGATGCCAACTGGAACGTAACGGCCCTACTGGACACCAGCGGCGCGGTAGTCGAGCGCTATGCCTACGACCCGTTCGGCGCGCAGACCGTGATGAACGCCAGTTGGAGCACCATCGGCACCAGCGCGTATGCGTTCGCGCACGGTTTCCAAGGGATGTTCTTCGACGCGACAAGCGGGCTGAACGTGTCGCGCGGTCGGCCGGGGTACTCGCCGACGCTCGGCGTCTGGGTCACGATGGACCCGATCCGCTACACCGCGGGCGACATGGTGCTCTACCGCGCGATGAGCAATAACACGGTCAACCACGTCGATCCAACGGGCTTGGTTGTGCGGGCTGTCAGTGTCGGTTGGATGTTTATATTTGGGGTGGGCGGTGGGACATCAGTGATCTATGCCTGGGATGACTGTGGGAACTACGGATACTTCCTGGCAGCAAACGCGCGCGTTGGTGTCGGCGGCGGAATCGGGATTGAGTTGGGCATTTACAGCGGCACTCTCCCGCAATACCTCGACGCCGTCACGCTGAGCGGTGAAGTCGGTGCAAAAGGACCGGTAACAGTAGGGTTCGATCGCGACGTCAAGAATGGCGATACCAACGGTGGGCGTGTTGGCATCGGTTTCGGAGCGGGGGGTGGGCTCGGCTTCACAGCTACCGGGTTGATCAAGAAGTTGCCTCATGAACTGGGCAAGAAGTGCCCGCCACCGCCTTCGCCGCCGCACCCGCTTGTGAAGAACATTCCAGAGCACCTGCTCGAAAAATACCCGAAGTGCCTGCGTCCCCCTGTTCCAGATGCGCCTGGACTCCGGCTCGACCAGTATCTGCCCCCTCGCTGATTCACGACTACATTAAGCGCGAGTATCGATAATTCTCGTCGTCTTCAGCTATCGTTGACATTACGACGGTGTCGTCCGATCCTAACGGGAATCTGCTCCGTCGAATTCAACTGCAAGGGAGAACGAGTGGTTTTTATGAACCGTACATTTCGACAGCTCTGCACACGGGCGAACTTGCCATCTCTCGTGATCTTATTGATCATTGGCGTCTCTCTTTTCACCGCGCTTGCCGGGGTGATTTATTTGGTGTTTGATCGGGAGCGAATTCATGGTGCGGTAAAGCGGAACGATCTCGTTGAGGTCAATAGGATCATTGATCGGAATCCGGCACGACTGGAACAACGAAATCGCTTGGGACTGACCCCATTCCTGACAGCAGCCTGGGAAGGCAACGTCGAAGTATTAGTGGGATTAGTTGGAAGAGGCGCTAATATTCATAGCACATGGGATACGGTGGCTACAGAAGATGGTCGCTGGAGCGCTCTACACATCGCCGCCCTGCGAGGGCATTCGGATACAGCTCGTGTACTATTGAAAGCAGGAGTCGACATCAACGCTACCACTCTTAAAGGCGAAACGCCCCTTGACATTGCGTTACGGAATCACAATAGAGATGTGGCGGCTTTACTCCAATCTAATGGCGGGGTGCGTGGCGGGAATCGTTGATTTTGGACTGTATCTGATGGATCCATCGGACGTGTACTTCGACCTGTCGGGGCTGGCGTACTCGACCTCCACCACGCTGGGCACGGAGAACACGCACTTCTACCGGACCCGGTACCAGTACGACAACCACGGCGCGGTGAAGCGGGTGCAGACGCCGCTGGGGACGGTCACGCGGACCGAGCGCGACGGGCTGGGTCGGGTGACGAGCGAGTGGGTGGGCACGGACGACACGCCGACTTCGGGGAACTGGTCGCCGTCGAACACCGGTGGCACTCGCCTTGCGCAGGCACCCCCACAGGGTACAATTCTGGTGGCCCCGATCCGGGGCACGCGCACGGGTGTAACAGAATGGGATGGGACAAAGACGGGCGGTACTACACGCGCTCGCGCCGCGTGAACGGTCGCGTGGTCCGCGAGTACGTCGGCGGCGGGCGGGTCGGCGAACTGGCCGCACGACTCGACGCCCTGGAACGTCAGACGCGCGACAACGAACGGGCCGCCTTCAACGCCGAACGGGACGAGCTGGACGCGCTCGACGCTCCGCTCGCGGTCCTGAACGAACTGGCCGACCTCCTGGCACGCGCCGCACTCGCCGCGGCTGGGTACGCCCAGCACCACCGCGGCGAGTGGAGGAAGCGCCGTGGCTGAACCCGCCAAACAGCTCCCCGCCAACGACGTGACCGTGCCCACCTCAATCGCGGACGTGCGCGCGCTGCTGAACCGCACTGTCGCGGGCGACGAGAGCACCGTGCCCGTCGTGCGGAAGATGCTCCAGAACCCGTCCCTGATCCCCATCTTCGGCGGGAACCTGGCGCAACAGGTGATCGACTCCTTCGTGAGCGGCCTGGGCGGGAAGGACGTGGGCTTCCGCGAAGCGATGCAGGCGAAGCTGAACCAACTGCGCGCCGAACTGCTGGGCGAGAACCCGACGCCGGTGGAGCGCGTACTCGTCGAGCGCGTGGTCGCGTGCTGGCTGCAAGTGCAAGACGCCGAGCTGCGCGCCGGCCGCGGTCAGAAGGATGCGACCTACAAGCTGCTCGACTTCTACCAGCGCCGCATGGACGCGACCAACCGCCGCTTCCTGGCCGCCGTCAAGACGCTCGCGCTGGTTCGCAAGCTCGCCGTGCCCGCACTTCAAGTCAACATCGCCAAGAAGCAGGTGAATGTGATCGCCGCGCCCGCGGCGTGAACCTCCGCGGCTTCGCGTGCGACCGAGTGCGACCCAGCGCCAGCAAACGCCGGTACCTGGGCGCACGCTCAGCGGACGGCCGAGGGGCCGTGAGGGGCCGAGAGGACAAACGAGCAGAAAGGGGTGGCGATAGATCAATTAGTACACTATCATGTACGTCGGTAGATACTTTCCTCCGTGGAGGGACCGACGTGGCGCGCCAGTACGCTCCGAAGGCCGTGCTCCGACAGCTCCCGCTCGGCCTCGTACACGCCTTCCTCGCCCAGGCCCACGTCCCCACCGGCCCGGCCTGGGCCGCGCTCGTGGACGGCGACACCAGCGCCCTCTATCAGGCGTGGTGCGGCCTGCCCGCCGGGGCGCGGGAGACCGTCGAGCTGATGCTCCGGCACGTTCACGACAGGGCGTCCGAAGTCGGGGTCCGCGGGATGATCGCCGAGGCCCTGCACCGGGGCCACGACATCGCCGACCCGCTCGCCCCCGTCGAGGGGCACCACGCCAAAGCCCTGTGGGTACTGATCCACCACGCCCCCGCGTTCCACACCGCCCGCCAGCTCCTGGCCGCGGCCTCGCCCGTCGGCCGGTTCTGGAACCTGACCACCGGGTTCGGCGACCGCCCCTACGACGCCACCCCGCGCGCCCTCCAGGAGCTGCGCACGTCGGTCGCCGCCCTGTACCGCGAGCAGGGCCGCGGGCACCAGTGTTCCGTCGAGCACTACGAGCGCGACGGGGGCCTGTTCGTGTTCCTGTACCTGGACGACTACACCCAGACCCACACCGCCCACAACCCGCGCGGCACCCTGGTCCGCGCCCCGCTCCGGCCCGCGTTCGAGGTCGTGTACGTGTACACCCCGTGCGCCGGCACCCTCGACCTGTACGCCCGCGGCGACCGGCGCTGGCGCGCGGCCCTGCGGGACCGGTTCTGCGAGCACGTCCTCCACACCGCCGCGCCGTTTACCGCACCCGGCCGGCGCTCGTACCAGCTCGACGGCCTGATCGACCGCCGGTTCCCGCTCGCCACCGACCCGGCCCGCGGCATCATGGCCGCGACCATCCGCAAGCTGCGCGTGCTCTCGCACGAGGACCTGGCGCGGCGGGTGACGCTGGAGGCGAACCCGACCCGAGCCGGCGACGTGTACGACATGATCGACGACCACTTCCCGGTTGCCCGGTTCCCGCGCGACGAGCTGCTCGTCAACCTGGTCACGTTCACCGTCGTGTACGTCCCGCCGGGCGAGGACCGCGCGCGCCCGCTCACGTTCGACGTGTCGTTCCCGGACGCCTGCAACCTGAAGAGCCTGTCGCACGACCAGCGCGAGGCCGGCGAGTGGTGCCTGCGCCAGTGGGGGATTCTCAATGACGAGACCGGCGACGAACCCGAACCCGATGACGGCACTGCTGACGAGAGCCGAGCGGCCTGACCCGATGTTCGGCGCGGCGGAAGTGTCGCGCTGGCCGGCCGGCGTGCTCGAAGCGTTTCTCCGGTTCGGCCTGCTCGCCGCGGCGGAGGCGGCGGAAGCGGTCGTCTGCGACGCCTGCGGGTTCGATCACGTCGAACCGGTCCAGTGGGCCGGCGCGCCCGGTTCGGCCCGCCGCCCGTTCATCTCCTGTTCGTCAATCGGGGCCGTGTCCGTCGATCCCGCTTCGCTCCGCCGCTGGGCCGTTCGGCTGCCCGCGCTCGCTGCGGCTGTGGCGTCGGCCGTCGGCGCGGCCGGGCCGGTCGTCGAGCGCGTGCCGGGCCGGGTGTGGAAGCTCGGCCCGCTCCGAACCGGCGGGCGGGTGTGGGCCGCGTCCCTGGCCGTGGGGCTGACCCGGCCGGACGC
>SXHE01000071.1 GCA_005773755.1 Planctomycetia bacterium | reverse complement strand
CTTCCTCGCCGTGACCAACGACATCGGGCGGCTCGGCGACGGTAAGAACGACGTGTTCGACGCACACAAGGACGCGATCTACGCGCTCGCGTTCTCGCCCGACGGCAAGACCCTCGCCACCGCCGGCTACGACCGCCTCATTCACCTCTGGGACGTGCCTGACCTCACCGGCCAGCAGGAGAAGCGCAAGCCCGGCCCACGGCTCACGCTCAAGGATCACAGCGACGCGATCTACGGCCTCTCGTTCCACCCCGACGGCAAGCTACTGGCGAGCGCCGGCGCGGACCGCGCCGTGAAGGTATGGGACGTGGCGACCGGGAAGCGGCTGTACACGCTCGGCGACGCGACCGACTGGGTGTACGCGGTGGCGTGGAGCCCCGACAAGAAGCATCTGTGTGCGGCCGGGGTCGATAAGAGCGTGCGCGTGTGGGCCGCGGACGCCAGCGGCGGCAAGCTCGTAAACACCGCGTTCGCGCACGAGAAACCGGTGTGGCGGCTCGGGCACACGAGCGACGGCAAGACGCTATTCACCGCGGGCGAAGATCGCATTGTGAAGTCGTGGGACGCGCTGAAGCTCACCGAACAGAAGGTGTTCGATACCCAACCCGACGCGATCCTCGACTTCGCGCTACGGCCGGACGGCAAGCAGTTCGCGCTCGCGCGATTCGACGGCGCGGGCGTGCTGATCGACGCCGCGACCGGCAAGGTCGCGCACGAACTGATGCCAACGAAGGAGAAGAAGCCGAAAGAGCCGGAGGGCGAGAGCTTGGTGTTCGCGCAGCCCGCTAAGCCGCTGCCACCGAAGGTGACGAAGGTCACGCCCGACGGCGGCGCGCGCGGCGCGACCACGCGCGTGACCGTGACCGGCACGAACCTCGATCAAGTGAAGGCCGCGACCGCAAGTGGTCCCGGCGTGACGGTGAAGGTGGGCTCCGCAACGGGCGCGACACTCGAACTCGTCGTGACCGTGAGCGCCGATGCCGCAGTGGGCGCGGTGCAGATCACACTCGGAGGCGCGGGGGGCAACGCACCGCCCGTCACATTCGCGATCGACCGCTTCGCCGCGGTGAACGAAGCCGGAGCGACCGACTCCGCGCGCACCGCGATGCCGGTCAAGCTCTCGGCCACCGTCGTGGGCACCATTGACCGCGCCGGTGATGTCGATTACTTCCGCTTCGAGGCGAAGGTCGGCGACCAGATCGGCGCGCAGGCGGTGACGGCCGAAGTCGGCTCGAAGCTCGACCCGGCACTGGTGCTCACCGACGAGAACGGGGCCGTGCTCGCGGAGGGCGCGGCCTCGCTCGGGTTCGTGGTGCGCAAGGCCGGCGCATACGCGCTCGGCATCCGCGACCGCGAGTTCCGCGGCGGCGCGGACCTCACCTACCGCTTGCACGTCGGCGAGGTGCCCGTGATTACCGGCGTGTTCCCGCTCGCGGTGCAGCGCGGGCGAACAACGAGCGTTCACGTGTCCGGCGTCAACCTCGGCGCGGCCGGCGCGACAGCGCGCGTGGCCGTGCCCGCGGACGCCAAGCCGGGCGCGAAGGTGCCCGTGCCGCTCGCTGGTGGTGCGGCCGGCGCGATCGGTAAAGCCGAAGTGACCGTGTCGGAGTTCCCCGCGGTTGTGCTCGACCCCGTGACCGGCGGCGACATTCGTGTGCCCGGATCGGCCGACGGCATTTTCACCAAGCCGAACGAGGCGCAAACGGCGCACTTCAGCGCGAAGAAGGGCGAGCGCCTCGTGGTTGAGGTGCTCGCGCAGCGGGCCGGTTCGCCGGTCGATTCGGTGATTGAGATTCTCGATTCCGCCGGCAAACCGGTGCCGCTCGCGACGCTCCGCTGCACCGCGAAAACCTCAGTCACGTTCCGCGACCACGACTCGCGCGGCGGTGGCATCCGGCTCGACGCTTGGAACGAACTCGCCGTCGACGACTACCTGTTCGTGAACGGCGAGCTGATCCGCATCTTGGCGCTCCCGAAGGGGCCGGACGACGACTGCCGGTTCTATCAGGCCGGCGGCCAGCGGGTCGGTTGGCTGGGCACCACGCCGACGCACCACAGCTTCGGCGAAACGATGTACAAGGTGGAGATTCACGAGCCGGGCAAGACGTTCCCGCCGAACGGGATGCCGGTGTTCGGGCTCGCATACCGCAACGACGACGGCGGCCCCGGCTACGGGAAGGACAGCCGTGTGTTCTTCGACCCGCCCGCGGACGGCACCTATCAGGTTCGCGTGACCGACGCGCGCGGCGCGCACGGCCCGGTGCATGCCTTCCGCGTCACCGTGCGCCCGCCGAAGCCGGACTTCGCGCTGACCGCGAACGTCGTCGGCCCGATGCTGCTCAAGGCCGGTTCGGTGCCGGTGAACGTGAGCATCGACCGCGCCGACGGCTTCGACGGAGCCGTCACGCTCCGCTTGAAGAACCTGCCCATCGGCTTCACCGCGCCGCCGACCGCGCTCGAAGCCGGTCAGCAGAGCACGACGTTTCCGCTGTTCGCGCCCGCGGACGCGGTGCTTCCGGACAAGCCGGCCGTGGTGCTCGTCGCGGTCGCGACGATCGGCGGAAAGGAAGTCGTGCGCGAACTGCCGCTGCCGCTGCCGGCGAAGCTCGGCACGGGCGACCTCGTCACCACGCTGAAGCAGCAAACGGTAACGATCCGGCCCGGCCAGCAGTCGCGGTTCACGGTCCAGATCGAACGGCAGGGGAAGTTCGCGGGGCGCGTGCCGATCGAGGTGAAGGGACTGCCGCACGGCGTGCGCGTGCTCGACATCGGGCTGAACGGCATTCTGATTACGGAACGCGAGACGAGCCGCGATGTGGTTCTGTACGCGGAGCCCTGGGTGAAGCCGATGGAGCGGCCCCTCATCGTGGTATCGAAGCGCGAAGGCGCGGCTTCCGAATACGGAGCGAAGCCGCTGCTACTCGAAGTGAAGAAGTAACGAGCGAGCGACTAAAAGCGAGCGGCCGGGTTTATCCCGGCCGTCTTCTACCGCGAGCAATCACCGCCGCTTCGCTTTCACCTTTTCTTTTGGCTTGGCCTTCGGTTTGGACGTCGACCGGGCCTTCGCTTTCGGCTCGGCCTTCGAGTCCGATTGCGCGCGGGCCCCTTTCAGCTTGGCGAGTGGGCCGAAGGCAACGACGGTGTTCTGGTCGATGGGGTACGCGTCGAGATAGGCGCGGACGGCCTTGAGTGTGACCGCCTCGAAGTTCGCCAGTTCGGTGTCCACGTCGCGGTACTCGCCGGTGTAGCTCCACGCCGAGGCGATGGCCTGCATCCGGCCCATCGGTCGCTCGCTCCCGCGGACCACGCGCGACAGAATCTTGCTCTTCGCCTGCTGAAGTTCGGCCTCGGTGATGCCGCCCTTCTGCACGGCCCTCAGCACGTCCGTTGCGCGGGCGATGTTGCCCGCGGTGTTACCCGGTTCGCACGTTATCGAGACGTACACCGCACCGGTGCCGTCGTTCTCGACGTAGCTACAGTCGGCCGAGTCCGCGTGCCCCGGATCGACGAGCGCCCAATACAGGCGGCTGCCGCTGTCGTCGCCCACGGCCAGCGCAAGGGTGTCGGCCGCGTAGCGCATCTTCGAGTGAGCGGGTGGCCCGCCGCACATGAACATGACGTACTCCTGCTGCACCTTCGCGCGCGTCAGCAGGTGAAGGCCGCTCGCGTTGGTCCACTCGGTGCGGTTCTTGCGCCCGACCTTGTCGGTGTTCCACCCGGAACACGCGGCGGATATCAGCGCTACGAACTCGTTCCAGTCGAAGTTCCCGGCGACCGACACGACGATGTTGTTGGCGGCATACCGGCGGGTGAAGTACGCCTGCATCTGCTCGCGAGTGAGGGCACCGACGCTCTCCTTCGTGCCGAGCACGGAGTTGCCGAGCGGGTGGGTGTCGTAGTAGATGCGGCGGGCGCGGTCCCACGCGACCGACCCCGGCTGGTCCTCGTACATGTCGATCTCTTCGAGGATCACCTTCTTCTCGCCGTCGAAGTCGCCCTGCCGCAGGCTCGGCCGCAGGATGTCCGCGAGGATCTCGATCCCCTTGGGCAGGTACTCCGGCAGCAGGGCCGCGTAGTACACCGTGTTCTCTTCGCTGGTGTACGCGTTGTAGCTCGCGCCGATGCGATCGAAGTCCAGGTTCACAGCGTCGGCGCTGCGCCGCGGGGTGCCCTTGAACATCATGTGTTCGAGGAAGTGCGAGACGCCCGACTCGGCGGGCGTCTCGTCGCGCGAGCCGGTGCGGACGAAGAACCCGACCGCGACCGATTTCATCGACGGGCTGGTTTCGCCGATCAGTTGCAGGCCGTTGGGCAACTTGTGAGCGTGGAAAGGCATGGCAACTCCGTTCAAGCGTAGCCGCGGAAGTGGAACACCCAGGCGAGGACCGCGAACAGCCAGACCAGCACCCCGCCAATGTAAACGAACACCAGCGGGGCCACGATCTCGTCCGGTTCCTTCACCACAGACACGGTTCGGCGCGTCGGGTCGGTCATTTGCGTTTACTCACACGTTTGACGGGCTTGGGTTTGGCGGGCGCGGCGGCCGGGGCCGCGGCGCGGGCGGCCTCCTCTTCGGCCCGCTTGTCCGCGGCCTCGACCGCCGCGGTAACGCGCGCCCCGTCGGTGATCGTCAGCGGGGCCGGGCCGAGCGTGACGAGCGTGATGTCGCGCACGGGGTAGCGCTCGACGTAACCGAGGATCGCCGCCGGTTTCAGCCCGTCGATGACGCTCTGGATCTCCTCGAACGGGCGCACGCGGCCGAGGTAGTACCAATCGGTCGCGATCGCGCCGGCCCGAGCCCCGGTCGATTCCTCCTGCATGATGAGCGACGACTTCAGCCCGGCCTTCACGCGGTTGATCTCGTCGGCGTCGATCCCGGCCTTCAAGCGGTGGAACTCGCGCATCATCACGTCGAGCGTGCGCTGGGCGAACTGCGCGCGCGTCCCGGCGTAGGCCATCATCGAGCCTTGCGTCTTGAACGTCTCGTGGAAGGCGTACACAGAGTAGCACAGCGAGCGCTTCTCGCGCACTTCGGTGAAGAGGCGCGAACTCATGCCGCCCGACAGCACGGCGACGGCGGCGCGGGCGTTGTAGTAGTCGGGGTCCGTCACCGGCACGCTGGGGAACGCGAGTGCGATTTGCGTCTGCTGCGTGTCCTTGTGGATGTGGGCCGACGTGGGCTTGTGGCGTCGCGGCGTCGCTTCTGTGGGTTTGCCCGGCTTCCAGTCGCCGAACAGCCGTTCGACCTGGGTCTTGAGCGGTTCCCACTCGATGTTCCCGGCGACCGACAGGATCGCGCCGTTGGGCCGCACGAACCGCTTGTACTGGGCCTTCACCGCGCCGATGGTGAGCGCTTTGATGTCCGCTTCCGTGCCGCGCCGGTCCTTGTTGAGCGGGGACGGGTAATAGCGGCGGCGCAGCTCGACCATCACCTTCGACTGCGGCGCGTCTTCGAGCGCCTTGATGTCTTGCAGTGCTAGCTCTTGGACGGGTTCCAGTTCGGCTTCGGGCAAGTGCGGGCGCAGGACGATGTCCGCGTAGATGTTCAGCGCGGCGGGCACGTTGCGGGCGAGGGTCGAACCCCAGAACCGCATGTTGATCGCGCCGACGCTCTCGTCGCGGTCCACGCCGAGGTTGTCGAGCGCGAGTGTTAGTTCGCGGCTGCTGCGGTCGCCGGCCCCGCGAGTAATCATCTCGGCCAACACACTGGCGACGCCGAACTTGCCCGGCGGGTCGAACGCGCTCCCGGCGGGCACCAGGAAGTTGATGGCCGCGGAGCGGACGTGATCCATGCGCTCCGCGAGCAACACGAGGCCGTTGGGCAATGTGTGCTGATAGACCTGCTGTCCCACGCGATTCATCCTGTGCGGGAGGGGTTGCGTTCCGTGCATTCTACGAACCGACAGGGCGCAACCCAACAGCGGGCGCGCTGCGCGCCCGCTGTCGGCGCGGATCACTTCTTCGGCAACTTGATCGGCGGCGGCTCGGTGCCGTACTTCGCACGGTACTTGGCCGCGAACTTCTCCTGGTGCTCCGGGTGGCAGATGAAGCACTGCGAGTCCGCGCGGTCGTGCTTCTCGCACCAGTCCGGTGGCGTCTTCGCCTTACACTTCGCCGCGTACTCGTCGCTGCACATGCTGCACTCCTCTTCGGGAATGCCGTGCGGCTTGCACCACCAGCCGCTGTGGTCGTCCTCGCCGTCCTTGGGCTTCACTTTCTCCTTGTCCTTATCCTTGTCCTTGCTGACTTTCTCGTCTTTTGCGGGCGTTGGGTCCGTCTTGCCGCACCCGGTGGTGAGCAGCACCGCGCCGCCGAAGAGTGCCACCAGCAGCACCCCGCGAGTTACGAACTTCGTCATCTTCAACCTCCGTTAAGGAACCTGTGGCCGATCCGGGACTGTCCCGGTCGGCGCGTCTTCACCGTCGTCAACGTCAAGCCCGAGGAACCGGCGCGTGCCGGCCTCGTTCGCGCGAAACACGCGCACCAGCACCCACGCGGCCCCGTGCGCCACGCGGTCGAACACCAGATACAGCACACGCAGCACCAGCAGCGACATGACCATCGCGCCGATCACGCCGCCG
>SXHE01000709.1 GCA_005773755.1 Planctomycetia bacterium | reverse complement strand
GCCCGCGAGGTGGCCCAGCACGGTCGCGGCTTCGCCCGGCGGCAGCGGGCCGGTCGCGGTTACGTGGTCGGCCAGGATCGCACCTTCGACGCGCGCCCACACGAGGTAATGAAACCCGTTCGCCGAGTCCACGTCCAGCAGCGGCGCGACGGCCGGGTGCTTCACTTTGGCGGAAAGGGTGCGCGCCAGTTGCTTCGCCTGTTTTGCCTTCCACAGGCTGCGTAGCGGGAACACACGCACGACGAACGTGCCAGGTTTGGCGGTGTGAACGGCGGTAAAGAGCGGGCCGAACGCCCCGCGCCCGCAGGTGCCGGTGAGCCGGTACGGGCCGAGAGCGAGTAGCGGAGTTTCTCCGGCCAGCACGCGCGCGGCCTGAAACGCGGTCAGTTCGCCGCGCCGGACCAGATAATCGGCCAGCGCAATCGGCCCGGCCCCGGTGAACTCCGCCAATAGATTGGTCAACCGCATCGGGTCGACGACCCGATACCGGGCCAACTCGTCGGCGAGGGCCGCAGCGTCCACCGTGTTCGCGGCAATGGGGAAGGACATAGCAGCGCGGACAATTCGTGTCGGATCGGAACCGGCGCGGTGCGCCCCGACCGCAGACGGGGCGACACGTATCTCCAACATAGAACACGATTCGAACGGTGCCGGCCCCTGACGGGTTTGCGGGCACGGCAACCCGTTCGTGCGGCTTCACTCCTTTACAATCTCCAGCCCCTTCTCGTCAGCGATTTCCAGCTGCACCGAGCCTTGCTTGTTCACAGTCACCGTGCCGGTAGCGCGGACCGTCTTGCCGACGAACGTGTCCGCGCCCGCCTTCGCCCAAGCGCCGACCTGCAGTTTCACGGGCAACACCACGGCGAAGTTGTCCTTCGCGCGGAAGTCGGTCTGCGAGTTCAGGTACAGGTTCGCCTTACCGCCGACGGACTTCACGCCGAACTGCACCGTCACCTTCTCGTTCACCTTCTTCGCGGCGGCGGCGGGCGAGATCACGCCGTCGGGCAACTTCGCCACGATCACCGGGCCGGTGCCCTTGAGTGTGCTGAGGCGCACCTTGAAGCCGCAGGTGGGGTCGCCGTCCTCGTCACGGACCTGCACCGCCAGCCGCGGGTCTTCGCTCCAGTCGATGGTGATGTAGCCGAAGTTGTCGCCGTATGGCATCCCGCTCAGGCGGGCGCTGTTCTTCTCCGGCGCGCGCCAGCCCTTGTTCGCCTGGTTGAAGCCGCTCGAAGTGATGTCGTACAGCGGGTAGCCGACGGCCTTCGTATCGACGCTGATCTCGGCCAGGTGCCGGTCG
Organism: Planctomycetia bacterium; assembly: GCA_005773755.1. Classification (GTDB taxonomy): domain Bacteria; phylum Planctomycetota; class Planctomycetia; order Gemmatales; family Gemmataceae; genus Gemmata. The sequence continues at coordinate 7,448 of SXHE01000709.1, read as the reverse complement.
CCGCTGAGGATCACGACGCCGTTGGCCCCGGTGCTATTGAGCACGGCGTACAGCTTCTCGCGCTCTTTCGGGATCGTCATCCACTTCTCGAACGGGTGCTCTTCCGAGATCACCTGAACGCTCGATACGAGCAACCGTACCTCCGCGGGCTTCTTGAGCTGCGCTTCGAGCCACTTCCACTGATCCGCGCCGAGCATGGTCGCGCCTTCGTCGTTGTTCTGGAGGTACGGGGCGTAGCGCAGCGTCGGGTTGAACGGCCCCTTCTTGAGCGGGCTGCGGAAGTACCGCGTGTCGAGCATGATGACTTGCACGCGCTTGCCGACCGGCCCGTAGATCTCGGCGCGGTAGATGCCCTTCTGCTTGCGCAGCGGGTCGTCCTGCGGGGTGCCGAAGAAGTCGTGAAACTCCTTCTGCGCCGCGTCCTTGTGCTCCCACTCCGCCCCGGCGTCGTTCTTGCCGTAGTCGTGATCGTCCCATGTGCCGAGGATGTGGGCGCTCGCGGCCTTTAGCTTGATGAACCCGGGCACCTTCGCCATCTGCTGGTACTTCTCGCGGATCAGTTGCGGCGTGACCTTCACGCTCTTGTCGAGGTCCGCGTACATGTTGTCGCCCATCAGCAGCAACAGGTCCGGCTTGAGCGCGGCCATCGTGTCGAAGATGGGGACCGGCTTGTCCTGGTCGACGCACGAGCCGAACGCGATCTTGGTGACGATCTTGGGGTCGTCGCCGCGCGCGGCCGGCGCGCCGACGGCGACGGTGAGCGCGAGCAACAGCCCGGTGAGAGTGCGGGAGCGCATGTGGTGTTCCAGTAAGGAAGCGGGACGCCGCTTATTCTCGGAACCGCGCCGAAAGCCGTAAGGTCGAAAGTCGCAAAGTCGAGAACCTTCATCGTCGGCTCTTCGACTTTACGACCTTCGACTTTACATCGTTCGACTGGCTACTCCTTGACCGCCTTCACCATGTCGTCGAACGCGGTCTTTGCTTCCTTCTCGACAGCCTCCCACTTGTCGGTCGCGGCCTTCTCCAACTCTTCGAGCTTCTTCTTGGCCGCGTCACGCTTGGCGCTGGCCTCCTTCCACTTCGCGTCGAGCTTGGTCTTGGCCTCGCCCTCGGCCTTGTCCGCTTTCGCCTTCAGCTCGTCGACCTGCTTGTCGAACCCGGAGAGCTGGGTCTTGTACGTCTTCAGCGCCTCGTCTTTGTTCGTGGGCTTCGCGTCCTTGCCGCACCCGACCGTCAGGCACAGGGCGACCATCAGCGCGCAGCCGATCACACACGTCCGAAACATGGAACGCTCCTCCGAAACAGAAGGTGATGTGGAACCGAGCGCGAATCAGACGTGACCGGTCAGGTGAGGCCCAACCGCGCTCGTCGTTGGTTCTCAATAACAGTGATGCCGCGCAGCGGAGATTATTCCCGCGATTGGCGAACGGCCGGTGTGAACCGGCCGGTCCTTCCGAGTTGCCGTAACCGACTGGTTTCGCGTTGCCCTCACCGGCCGGCTCACACCGGCCGTTCGCCGAGCGTGCGGTCGATCCAGCCACCGCCGAGGACGCGGGTGCCGGCGTAGAACGCGACCGCTTGGCCCGGCGTCACGGCCGGTTGCGGCACGTCGAGGCGCACCTCCGCGCTGCCGTCGGAGAGCGCGGTCACGGTGGCAGGTACGCCGGCGTGCCGGTAGCGGATCTTCGCGACGCACACCAGCGGTTCCGTCGGCGCGTCGATCAGCCAATTCACTTCGGTCGCGATCAGCCCCGAAGCGAGCAGGTCGCTCTCGTCACCCACGACGACCGTGTTCGTTTCGGGCAGCAGTTCCAGCACGAACCGTTTCTTACCGCCGCCGATGTTCAGCCCCTTGCGCTGGCCGACGGTATAGCGGTCGATGCCGTCGTGCTCGCCGATGACGGTTCCGTCGCGCTCGGTGATCGCCCCCGCGCGCGCGACCTCCGGCCGGCGCGCGCGGACCACATCGACATGGTTGCCGCTCGGCACGAAGCAAATCTCCACGCTGTCCGGCTTCTCCGCGACGCTTAGCAGCCCGGCCTCGCGCGCGAGCCGCCGAATCTGCGGCTTGGTGTACCCGCCGACCGGGAACAGCAGGTACGGTAGCACGTCGCGCTTGATGCCGTGCAGGACGTAGCTCTGATCCTTGTCGCCGTCGATGCCCTTGTGAAGCTCGCCGTTGATCGCTTGCGCGTAGTGCCCGGTGGCGATGAAGTCGGCTCCGAGCTTCTGGCCGAAGGCCCAGAGCTGACCAAACTTCAGCCAGTTGTTGCACACGACGCACGGGTTCGGCGTGCGCCCGCGGGCGTACTCGGCCGCAAAGTAGTCGATGATCTGGTTGAACTCGCGCTCGAAGTCGAGCGCGTAGAACGGGATGTCGAGCTTGTCCGCGACCCGCCGCGCGTCGCCCGCGTCGATGGCCGAGCAACAGCCCTTCTTGTTGTCGCGGCGCGTGTCCGGTGCTCCGGTTGCTGACGCTTCCGGCTCGCCGTGGTCCGTAACGCCGGTGCGCATGAACAGCCCGATCACGTCGTAGCCCTGCCGCTTTAGCAGCACGGCCGACGCGGAGCTGTCCACCCCGCCACTCATCGCCAGCACGACCCGCGGCATACACGACCTCTGTTCGGGAGCGCACCTTTCCAGTATAGAGGCGAGCGCACGGGAAATGTTCAGAGGCTCCGCCATGTCCGCCGAGTTGCCAGGTTGTCACCGCTATTTGAACCGCGTCGCGCCGACCCCGCTGGTGCCGGTGCAGCTCGACCGCGCGCTGCCCCCGGTGTGGTGCAAGCTGGAGTTCCTGAATCCCAGCGGCAGCACAAAGGACCGCATCGCGCGGTTCATTCTGGAGAAGGCGTGGCGGCAGGGTCGCATCAAGTGCGGGGATCGCGTGGTCGAGGCGAGCAGCGGCAGCACCAGCATCGCGCTGGCGCTGGCGTGCGCGCAGATGGGGCTGCGGTTCCTCGCGGTGATGCCGGAGGGCGTGAGCAACGAGCGCGTGTTCATCATCCGCGCCTACGGCGGCGACGTTGCGTTCACGCCCGCGGCGGCCGGCATTCGCGGCGCGATTGCGGAAGTCGAGCGCATGGGCACGCAACCGGGCGTGTTCCTGCCGAAGCAGTTCGCGAATCCGGACAACGCGGAGGCACACCGCTTAGGCACCGCACGCGAGGTGCTGGACCAGATTCCGGGCGGCAAGGTGGACGCGGTCGCCAGCGGCGTCGGCACCGGTGGCACGCTGGTCGGACTGTTCGAGGGGCTGCGCGAGAACGGTTGTCGCGTCGTGCCGGTGCTAGCGCGGCCCATCAACCTCGTGAGCACGCACGAAGCGGAATGTTGTAGCTTCTCGTCGCGGATACCCGGCGTCGCGGACGCGATCTCGGAAATCTTCCACCCCGACCGCCTGCCGGGTCTCATCACGGCTGAGGTGCGCGACGAGGACGCAATCGCGACGACGCGCGAGTTGATCCGCCTGGGGTTCCCGGTCGGCCCTAGCTCCGGCCTGAACTACCGCGCGGCGGTGGAAGCGCTCCGTCAACTGAACGACCCGACATCACAAGTTGTCACGGTGTTCCCCGACCGGATGGAGCGCTACTTCACCACAGAACTGTTCAAGCCGTTCGTGTGACGCCGAAAAGGAAAGCTCTCCGAAATGGATTACCTCTGCCTAACAATTCTCGCAAACACGGGCGAAGCGGAAGCGGCGTTCAAGGCGCGGCTGACCGCGTTCTGGTCGCACCTGATCCGCTCCGCGCCGGACACCTACGGTGCAGTGTTTGCGGAGGCGAAGGCGTTCGAGGCGACAGACGGGACAATGTCGCGAGCCTACGTGGTGGAAGCGGGCGCGGCGGAACCGCTGATCGCGGCGCTGACTGCGACCGGCCTCACCGCGCTGCCGCTCGACCCAGACGAAACCTACACGAAGTACGAAGCCAGCGGTAGCGACTGGTTCCAGATCGCCCACTGACGCGGACCCGCCCAGCCGCCCTTGACCGCGGCAGCGCGAACCAACAGAATAGCTGCGCGGTCACTTACCAGAACCCGCACCAACCAGCGCCCAGTTCCTTACCCGGTAGTGTAACGGTAGCACAAGAGATTTTGGTTCTCTTTGTCCTGGTTCGAATCCAGGCCGGGTAACTGACAGAAGCCCCGCAAGTACAAATACTTGCGGGGCTTCTGTGTTTGGCAAACCGTCAACTCTTTAGGTGGTACGCAGTTGGCGGTAGGTCACGCCCAAACCCTCTGCCGGCTATGGGGGTTGTGCCATCTCCCTCGCGGGTTGCGATGCGCGAGTGGTGTTGCGGGTCTGCTGGCCCGATTGCAGTTCGTGGAGCTCAGTTGGGCCATCGGGCACCACCACCGCGGGCTCGATCGATGCACCGGGTGGAACGATGCCAGTACCGAATGGCGCGCGGGCTGCGGAACCACAAACAATCTTGCCCGGTATTCTGCCCGTTGTCCACTGCTCATCGGGTACGGCCGTTCTACACTTCGGTCATGCCGGCGCTGTTCGTACCCACACTCGACGCCCTTCGCCTCGCGCTCGCCAGCGGGCTAGTGCCGGGCGCGGCCGCACCGTCGCCTGGGCGCGCGGGGCGCGACGCCCACGGGCACCTGTGGCTCGAACCGAACGAGCACCCGGCTCGTGACGTGGTCGCGGCGCTCGCCCGACTCGGCGTGATCGCACTCGGAAGCCCCGGCGTGCCGACCGAACCGGTCCGGTGCTGGGCAGAATTGCTCCCGCTGCGCCACGTCACGACCGACACCTGCGGCCCCTGCTCTTCGACGTTCCCGACGCACAGCTCTCGAAGCTGGTTGCGCGACTGCGCCGGTCCGGAACGCAGATCGGTGTTCGGCTGCTGTCGGAGCCGCACATCGGCCGCGCGTGGGTCACGGCGCTCGGGCCCGCGCCGCTGATCGTGTCTCGCGCCGAGGAACCCGATTCCGGCGTTCGCGTGTACCGCCGGCAGACCGCGGCCGTATGGGTCGCGCGCGGTTGGGAACACCCGCTCGCGTCGCACCTCGTCGTGCCGCCCGATCAAGTCCTGCTGTGCGCGCCGGAGGTCGGCGCGGTGTGCGTCGCGGGCGCGGTGCCCGAACCGCGGGCGGACGAGTTCGCGCTGCTCGCGGGCGCGGTCGTGCCGACGCCGGCGCTCGCGATGCCGCGGTTCGACGTGCGGTTCCGGCTGGCGCGAAGCGACGGCCCGCACGACGAGACGCTCTGGGTGCTCGGCCCGGCCGAAGAGGAACCGTTCCGCGCGTTCTGCCGAACCACCGACGAGAGATTGCTCCAGCGGTTCCAGGTGGCGACGGTCGGTGCCGGTGCGGAGGCACGGGTGATCGTGCGCCGCGCGAGCGCCGACGACGGCGCGGCGGTGCTGCCGGTCCTCGCGCCGGGATACGGCCCGGACCCGCGGTTGCCGGCGCTGTTCGTCCCGAGCGGGTTCGCGCTGCGCCCGCTGATCCGCGCGCACGAACTGGCCCGCGCACTGACCGTCCAAGCGAACCGGCTGGTGTGGGTCGAAGGGGCCGGGCGCGGGGTCGCGGTCCATGTGGTCGCCGCGTCCGCGTTCCGCCCACTGCACGAGCAAGTCGAGTACACCGCCGGCCGGTGCGTCCCGCTGGTGGCCGAGATGCTGCCGGAAGAGACGTTCCCGTTCGCGCGCGTCGCGCTACAGCTCGAAACGAACATCGAGACCGAGCCGGAGCCGGAGCCGGCACCGCCGCTCGCGGAGCCCCTGCCGGAGTCGACGGAGGAAACCGCGCACGAGCCGGGTTGGGTGTCGAAGTCCGTATCGCGCCTGAGGGGCTGGCTGCGCGGGCACCGCGACCCGGCCGCGCCGCCGCGCACGGTCGTACCGAAGCCCGACGCGGACGAGGGGTCCGAACAGCGCGTCGAGCGCAAGCTCGCGTCGACCGACACCCTGGTTCACGGGCACGACCGGTCGGCGCGGCGCAACGAACTGGAAACGCGGCTCCTGGCCGATTTCCCCGCGCTCGGCGCGGACCAGCGCGCCGCGCGGTGGGCGGAACTGGCCGGCGTGTACGGCGCGACCGGGCAGGCGCTCGACGCGGCCGTGTGCTGGACGAACGCGCTGTGGGAGTGCGCGACCCCACCGGAGGCGTGGCTCGAACAGTGGGCGGTGGCCGAGGTGCGAGCCGCCAAGCGCCCCGACCGCGGCGCGGACCTGGACCGGTGGTTGAGCGAGCCGGGCCGCCCCGGGGCGGGCCGCGTGATCGCGGCGCTGGCCGCGTACTTCGGGTTCCAGCCGACCCCGCCGCCGGAGTTCGTCGCCGCGCTGCCGCGCGTGTTCGCCGTACTCGACCAGCAGTTCGACGATGTGCCCGTGCGCGCCGCGTGGCTCGCGCGGCTCGCGGCGGCGCGGTCGTGTGACGGCGACGTGCTCGGGCTCGCGCGCTGGCGCGACCGCCTCATTCGCAGGTTGCACGAGCGCGGCCCCGGCCTCGACCTCGACGAGCCGTCGTTCCTCCGGTTCCGCGGCACCGCGAGCGCGGAGCGGTTCCAGACCGCGCGCGACTGGCTGGCGCGGGTCCGTGAGCCGGTCGTCGCATGGGTGAAATCGCACGCGACCGCGGCACAGTTGGAATGGGCCGGGCTGAGTGCCGAGACGCGGGCCACGGAAGAGTACGCGCAGTTGATGCTCGCATGGGGGCTGGGCGTCCTGGGCGAGCGCGCCCGGTCGCGCGACTGGTCCGCGCGGGCGCGGAAGGCGCTCGCGAGCGTGAAGGGCGCGCGGATCGACCCCGCCGGACACGCCTTTCTGGGCGACCTGTTCCTGCATCGGATCAAGGAGGCCCACGAGGGCCACGCGCCGAAGGCCGCGCTGCCAGAGGAGCTTCGCGCCCGGTACGACAAACTGCCGGACTTCGCGCGGTACTCCGCGGACCGCCTCCGCGACCACTGCCGCATCTTGCAACCGGTCGGCCAGGGCCGCGCGTATCGCGGGCTGGAGCTGCGCGAGTTCTTCGGCACCGACCGTCTCGGCGAGCGATTGGCCGTCCTCGGCGTGAGAAACGATCCGGCAGAACTACACGACGAGGCGCGGGCGCTGCTCGCGACCGCGGCCCGCGAGCCGACCACGGCCACCGTACCGCGGATCGCGCTCGCGCTGCTTCAAGTGGCACCGGCGCTCGACACCCCCGCGTTGCGCGCGGTCCTCGATCTGGTGCCGACCGCGCTGAGCTGGGTCGAAGCGTGGGTGTGCGCCGGGCGGTGGAAAGAGGCCGAGCGCGCGGACCGGGTGACCCGCTACCAGTGCCGGCTGATCGAGGGCGCGGTCGCGGTCGCCCCGCTCGACTTCGTCGCGGAGCTGTTGGAGGAACTGACCCACGGGGCCGTGGCCGGGACGCTGCTGCCCGCGGTACTGGCGACCGCGCCGCGGGTGTTCCGCGCCGCGCGCAAGTTCGGGCTGGCGGGCGCGGCCCACGCG
>SXHE01000708.1 GCA_005773755.1 Planctomycetia bacterium | reverse complement strand
GGTCGATGCGGGTTTCGTTCCCCTGCTTGTCCTTCACCGACACGCGCAGCGTACCGGAGGGCAGCGTCGCGAGCGGCTCCGGTAGGGTCCACTCCCAGATGCCGTCGCCGATGGACTTGAACTTCGGGCCGATGTTCTCGGCACGCTGCACCTGCGGGATGTCGAAGTCCGCGACCACGCTCAGGCTCTTGGGGTCGAGGCCGGTGCCGTAGTCGGCCATTCCGATCAGGATGCGCGTGAGTTTCCCGTTCGCGCCCGGCGCGGGCGATGTCAGCGTCAGTGTCGGGCGCTGGTCGTCGAGCATCCACCCGTTGCCGGTCTTCGCGGGGTTCTTGGGGTCGTAGTCCATGTCCAGCGGGCAGCCGAGGTCGATCCACCGGAGGATCGTGCGGCGGTCCTCGTCCGTCAGCGCCGCGACCTTGCCCGCCTTCACCGCGTCCGGCGGCGGCATGACGCTCCCCTTGAACGGCGCGTACGGCAGGCCGCCGCGATTGAGTAGGCCCTGGTGGTCGCCGTCCGGACCGGTCACCAGTTTCTCGGGGAAGCCGTCCGTGCGGCGGCCGAACAGTTTCCAGGTGAAGAGACTGGTGCGCGACTGCGACGGCCAGATGTAGCGCGTCGTCTTCGCGTCGCCGCCGTGGACGAGCCGGTGGTACGTCGCCGGCCCGCTCTGATCCTTCAGTAAGCGGTCGTCGTCGAGAACGAGGCCGCCGGCGGGCTTGTCGGATCTCCCGCTGTGGCAGGCGACGCAACTCCGCTCCAGAATCGGCTTGATGTCGCGGTGGTACTCGACGTTGAGCACGCCCTTCGCGTACCGCACGCCGGTTTCGTCGTTCGTGTCCCACTTCTTGCCGCTCTGGTCGGCCTTCTTCGTCGTCAGCAGCGGGGTCTGCTTGGTCAGGTCGAACACGGCGTATTCCGGCTTCCCGGCGACGGTGTCCTTGAACTCGGTGGGCTTCTGGCTGTGCGCGTGACACCCGCCGCAGTTGTTCCGCACTTCGCCGGGGCGCAGTTGGTGCCAGGTCTGCGCCATGTTCAGCATCATGCCGTCCTTGTCGAGCGTCTGGAACGTCCAGGCCATGTCCGTGGGCATCTTGGCGAGGAAGCTGGTGTCCGGGTTACCGTCCGGGTCCGTCGGTTGCTTGCCGTCCGCGCTGAACTTGCGCACGGGTATTTCGCCGAGGATGCGGAACCGCTCGTTCGCGGAGTTGCGGAACTTGCCCTGCACGGAGAACGTTGCCGGTTCCATCGCGAGGATGCGGATCGCGTGAATCTCGCTGTTCGTGTAGAGGCCGGCGTCGGCTCCCTGGCCGTCCCAGTTGGTGCGGTGTTCGCGCGTCGGGAACACCGCGTAGGCCGCGCCGGTCGCGGTCACGCTGCCGGGTTTCACTTCGCCCAGCGGAAAGCTCTCCCGCTTGTAGAGGCTCGACGAACCGACCATCCCGAACGGCGTTCCTTCGGGCAGGTGCGGCGAGAGCTTGCCGTCGTTGGCGAGCCGCGGCAGGTTCTTCGGTTCGTCGACGCCGTAGATGCGCGTGTACGGAACCACCGGCCGCGGCCACTGCTCGTTGAACTTGGGGTCGTTCTTGACGAGCAGCATCTCGCCCGGCTCCCAGAACGACTTGCCGTCCTTGATGAGGTAGATGCCCGCGTCCACCGGGCGCTTGTCGTCCGTGATGCGCCCCTGGTTGAACGGCATCATCCCGGTCCAGACGGTGAGCAGGTGGTTGTCCGGCGCGCCGCACGGGTGCGTGACCCAGCCGGTGTGTCGCGACTTCGGATCCTTCGGGTCTTCGCGCAGGCCCGGCGAGTCGTGGTTGTGGGTGAACCGCGTCAGCACTTCCATTCCGTAGGGCTGGAACGGCATTCGGAACGGGCGGTGCATCATCATCATCTGCGGGTCTTCGCGCACCTTCCCCGGGCCGAACGGCGGCGTGCCCGCGGGCGCGCGCGCCGGTTGCTTGAAGTACACGCCGAACCCGCCCATCGCGGGGGTGTAGTAGTTCTCGACGACGATGCTCTCATCGGAGAGCTGGGTCTGAAAGTGGAACGGGATCGGCGCGCCGCCGAGCGAGAGGCCGCTGACGACCGGGTCCCAGTTGGTACCGTCCGGGTGGATGCCGAGGATGCCCCAGCCGGTGTTGTGCTTGCCCTGCATTTCGAGCGAACTGAAGATGATCCGGCCGTCCTTGAGAATCACCGGGTGCAGCGCCTGGCCCACGTTGAGGTGGCCGATCTTCTCGACGTTGGTGCCGTCGTCGTCCATCACGAACAGTTGCAGCGCGTACTGCGCGCCGCGCGGGGCCTTGAGGCCGTCGCGGTTGCTGACGAAGCAGACGCGCCCGCCCGGCAGTGGGCACGGGTGCATGTTGTAAACGTACTCGGTGGACATCGCGGTCTTCACGTTGGGCACGCCGGTGTTCGGCGTCCGCACCTGCGCCGTGAGCCGCACCGCCTGCTTCGTCTTGACGTTCACCTTGTAGACGTCGGCCCCCTTGCGCCCCGTGGTGTCGTGGAAATACGAGTAGTACACCCACCGCGCGTCGAACGATACGTAGGGGTCGGCGATCGCGCCCTTGCCGCCCGCGACCAGCACTTCCTCCGTGCCGTCCGGGTGTAGCAGCATGAGGTCGGTGGGCGCGTGGAGGCTGTCCGGTTCGGCGGCGTTCGGCCACACGGGCGCGATGCGCTCCTTGCCGTCAGCGGTCGTCACGGTCCGCGGCGCGCGGACGTAGACGATGTCGTAGTCGTACTTCACCGTCTTGTCGGTCAAGATGGCGGGTGGGTCCACCTTCAGCGGGCGCTGGGGCGGTCGGGGTTCGTCCGCGGCCGTGAGCAGACCGGCCCCGACGGCGAGGGCCAGCGCGAACGCGAACGCGCGTTTCAGATTCGACATGGGAGAGCACTCCGGGCAAGAGACGGGCGGTCGCGACGGATCGGGTGTGGTGCCGGTGGGAACGGCGGGGTGGGAGCGGGTCGTCGGCGCAGAGTACCGCAGCGAGGGGCTAACCACAAGCGACTTCCTCTGTCCGAAAGGGTTTCTGTAGCCGGCCTCAGGGAGGCCAGAGCGATGCGACTTGCATTAACTCCTGCCTCACTGAGGCCGGCTTCAGCAGCCGAATGCTTTGCACCCCCCTCCGTTGAAGCGGTTCCCTGCGAACAAGTACATGTGGGTTACTTCGGCTGGCGCTTCTTCCAGTCGTCGAGCCACTTATCGGGATCCCAATAGAACGCTTCGCGCTCCTTGAACGTGTAGGCGTGCATGAACGACCGCGGCCGGCGGCGCTCCGGCGGGAGCGTGTACGCTGTTTCGTCGATCTCGAAGGCGAACCCTAGTGGCATCGGCGATTCCGCGGTCGCTTCCTTCCAGCCGTTGTTGCCCGCGAACCACCGCCCACTGTAGTCGCCAAGCACGGCCATGTCCCAGCGCGTGATCTTCGCCTTCGTGCGGTCGTAGACGATCACGCCTTCCAGTCGCGCGTCGTAACGGTTTTCGAGGTTCTTAATGAACTTCCGGTCGGGCCAAGTGTGGAGCGCACCCGGCGAAGTGAGCAGCACCGAGCCGTGGACGCGCATTCGCACCGACTGTGCGGATACCTCCTCTACGGTCACATCGAGTTCACCGGCCTTCACAGAATCGGGCTTCCACATCTCCTCTACGACCCAGAGCGTTTGCGGCATGAGGCCGTAGAGCCAGATGCGCTTCGCGAGCGTCGCGGACACCTTCCGCGTCTGCCCCTTGGCCGGCGTCGCGGGGACGAGCGCCTCGCACTCCTCCTTCGTGAGCCAGAGCGAGCAGCGCTGGCCGTGCGGGGCGTGTGTGCGGAACCCGCCGCAATCCTCGCCTTCCGGATGCCGGTACTGCCCGGTGCTGCTGCGCCCGAGTGGCCGGTCGTAGATCGTCAGCACCAACCCGCCGTCGGGCGGCGGTAACTGCGGCTTGATATCGCCTTCGACGGCTTTCGGTCGGCGGGCCTCTTCGGACAGTTTCGCGTAGGCGTCTAACACTTCCTGAAGCGCCGCAGCCAGGCCGTCGCGGCCTTTCACGCGCCCCGTCAGGAGCTTGCCGCCCGAAGTCATCAGCACCAGCTGTGTGCCGTGTAGCCAGCCGTCACCTTCGTCCGGGTTCCGCTTGGCGACGTAGAACCGCTTCCACGCGGCTTGGTAGGTGTCATCCTTCGTGTTGATGTACCAGCCGGGGGCAAAGCAGACGAATTTCTCGTTGAGCAGCTTGATCGCGGCATCGGTGTACAGGGTCGAGCCACCTGACAGGTGGTGCGAGGCGGCGCTTCAACAAATACCGAGCGGCTCGTTGTACCCGGCCCCGCCGGTGTAGAGGACGACCATCGGCTTATCGTCCTTCGCGGCCTGCTTCCGCGCCGCGACCACGTCGGTAATCCACTGTACCTGAAGGTGTCGCCATTCCGTCGGCTGCGGGCGGACCAGTGCGAACATCTTCGGGAAACTGTCCGGCGTCAGGTCGGGCTTGCTCGCCGCGACCTTCTTCGCCGGTTACTTATCAACGGCACTCGCGCCTTGCAGCGCGAGCACCACAGCGACGCCGGCAACGGCTGCCAGCCTGAGGGAGAAAGGTAACACAGTTCACCTCGTTCGTTACGCGGGCGAGATCAATCCAGTTCGGTGATGCGGTCGCGGTTGTCCAGCAGGAACATCGGGCGGCCGGTGTGGTCGGGCAACGTCGTCACCGGGTCGATGCCGAGGACGCGGTAGAGCGTGGCGAGCACGTTCTGCGGAACGTAGGGCTGGCCGACAGACGTGCTGCCGTGCCGGTCGGTCCGGCCGATCACTTGGCCCATCTGCAACCCGCCGCCGGCGAAGATACCGAACCCGGCGCGCGGCCAGTGGTCGCGGCCGTCGGCCCGCGCGCCGTTGCCGGTCGATTGGCCGACCTTCGGCGTCCGGCCCATTTCGCCGCCGATGTATACCACCACGTCTTTGTCCAACCCGCGGTCGTGCAGGTCGGTAACGAGCGCGTGAACCGCTTTGTCGAGTCGGGGTAGCAGGTGACGCAGGCAGGTGAAGTTGCCCGCGTGCGTGTCCCACCCCTGGGCGATCATCCCGATCCGGCACTCCGGCACGTCTTTCCCGAAGGTGAGCGTGACGACCGGGACGCCGGCCTCCACCAATCGCCTGGCCTGGAGCAACCGCAGCGCCTCGCCGGTGCCGTACCGCTCGCGGGACTTCGCAGGTTCCTTGTCGAGGTCGAACGCCTCGCGCACCAGCGGGTTCACGATCATGTTCAGGGCGAGTTTGGTAAAGTCGTCGGTCCCGGCGAGGTCTGCGTTGGCGTTATCCGCGTCGCGCCGGAGCGTGTCGAACCGTCGCATCAGTTCGGTCCGGTCGCCGAACCGCTCGACCGACACGTTGCGCGGCAGCGCCAGCCCTTCGAGCTTGCCGGTGGCGATGTACGCTTTGTGCGAGACGCCGAGGTACGCGGGGCCGTTGCGGAACTCGTCGCCGGCGGTCTTGTCGAGCGCGACGTAAGGCGGCAGGGCGCGGACGTCGCCCCGGCGCAACCGGCTGACCACGGAGCCGAAGTCGGGCCGCGCGGCGCGCCCGGCCTCGGTCGGTTTGCGGAACCCGGAGAACAGTTCCACCGGGTCGTGGAAGTTCGGGTTGAACGACAGGTTCCGCACCAGCGCCAGTTTGTCCGCGATCTTCGCCTGCATGGGCATCAGTTCGCAGATGTCGAAGCCGGGCACATTGGTCTTCGTCGGCTTGAACTCGCCCCGCACTTCGACCGGCGCGTCCGGCTTCATGTCGTAGCTGTCGATGTGGCTGGGGCCACCGAACAGGTACACAAAGATGACGGCCTTCTCGCGGGTGCGCTCCGCGCCCGGGGTCGCGGCGCGCGCGCGCAGCAGGTCCGGGAGCGCCAGCCCGGTGAGGCCCAGTCCGCCGACGCGAAAGAAGTCGCGGCGGCTGTTGTCCGCGGAAAAAGTGAGCATGGCGGGCACCAGCGAGGAGAGCGGGGGCGGGAGTCACTTCAGCGGCTTGCCGGCATCAAACAGTGTAACCTCGTCGACGAACAACTGCACGTCCTTCCTTTCAGCACCGCGCTACGCAGCCGAAGCCGGCTACGGCTTCGGCTTGCACACCTCCTCGACGAACGCGCGTGTCTCCTTGATAACGTCGTCCGTCACGCGCATGTGGCCCTTCTTCTCGTACTCCACGAACTTGTGCGGGGCCTTCGCCTTCTCGAGCGCCGCGGCCATGTCGCGCGCCTGCTTGATCGGCACCGACCCGTCGTTGTCCGAGTGCAGAATCAGCATCGGCTTCGTCTTCGCGCTGACGTGCTTGATCGGGGACGCCGCACGGCGCGCCGCGAGCTGATCGCCGGTCGAGGGCTACCAGAGGGTGCCCCACGACAGTTCTTCCAGGTCGTATGGGCCGGAGAGACTGATGACACCGCGGATGTCGTTCGACGACTTCTCCCAACCGCCGGTGCGCGCGAACGGGCCGTCGCCGAGCGTGGCCGCGAGCGAGACGAGGTGCCCGCCGGCGGACATGCCGATGAGGAACAGGCGGTCCTTGTCGATGGGGTATTTGTCCGCGTGGGCGTGAACCCAGCGGATCGCGCACTGCACGTCCTGGTAGCACGCCGGCGGCGCGGAGCATCCGACGAGTCGGTAGTCGATGGTCATTGCGAAGAAGCCGAGCGCGGCCCACTTCTCGACGTCGATCGCGCCCTCGCCGGGGTCGTTGCGGTGGCTCGCGACCCAGCGCCCACCGTGGACCGACAGAATCACCGGGAACGGCCCCATACCTTCGGGGTACGCGACATCCGCGAGCAGTGCGGCCCCGTGAACCTTCCCGTAGACGACGTCTTTCTTGACGACGATTTTCGCCTGGGCGTGAGCGCGCCCAGGCGCGAGCAGAGCGATTGCGACGAAGCAGCCAAGCAGAGTCGCGCGGCACATGGGAGAGGCTCAAAGGGAGTGGGCGATTGCGATGCCGCGCGCCGCGCTACTTCTTCTTCTCTTCGATGCACCACAGGTGCTTGAAGGTGCGCACGAAAATCTGGCCGTTGGAGATGGCAACGGAGGAGTTCGTGTTCTCGCCCGCGGGCAGCGTGTTCGTAGCCAGTAGCTCGAACTTCGGCTTCGCGGCCAGCACGAAGGTCGTGCCGTTGCGCATCAGCAAGTAGAGCCGACCGTCGGCGTGAACCAGCGATCCCCAGGAGATGCCGTTGAGCTTCGGTTCGTCCTTCCAAAGGTCGTTGCCCGTCTTCGGCTCGTAGCAGTGAACCACGCCACCCTCATCGACCATGTAGATGTGCTCGCCGACGATCACGCCGGAACCGACGCGCTGGCCCGCGGGCTTCGGGTGCAGCCAGAGCCGGTCCTTCGTGATGTCGCCCGCGCCGCCGAGCTTCACGGCCAGCGCCGACCCGCCGTACCCGGACATGCCGACAGCGACCCCGTTGGTGACCAGCGGCGAAGTGTACTGGTAGCTGTCCAGACCCTGCACCTTCCACAACTCGGAACCGGTCTTGGGGTCATAGCCCTTGAGGAACCCGGTCTTGTTCTCCGGTTGGCCCTTCACGTCGCGCGACTGACCGAGGACGAGTTGATCCTTGTCGCCAACCTTCACGATGACCGGCGTGCTCCACGAGCCGAACGTCTCCTCGGTCTGCCACTCGGTTTTGCCGGTTTTCTTGTTCATCGCGATGAGGGTGTTGCGGTCCTTCGCGTTGTCGTTCACCCCGCACCACTGGATCACGAAGTCGCCGTACATGACCGGCGACGCGCCGTTGCCGAAGGCGTGCTCCCACTTGCCCAGGTCGGCGCGCTTCCAGAGTTCCTTGCCGGAGAAGTCGTAGCAGTACACGCCGGCCGAGCCGAAGCAGACGATGACGCGCTCCCGGTCGGTCGTGGGGGAGGCGTTCGCGTACCAGGTATCGGCCCAGTTGCGTTCCTTCTCGGTGTAAGTCACGTCCTTCTGCCACTTCAATTTGCCGTCGGCGCGGGCGAGACACAGCAGGCTCCGCGTGCCGCCGCCTTTGGTCGCCATCGTGAGAAAGATGTTGTCGCCCCAGATCACCGGGGTCGAGTTGCAGGGGTCTTTGAGCGCGACTTTCCACTTCACATTGGCGTCGTCCTTGCCGCCCCACTTGAGCGGCAGGTTCTTTTCGTCGCTGTGACCTTGCCCGGTGGGGCCGCGCCACGCGGGCCAGTCGGCGGCGGTGATGGTGGCACAGGTGCCGGCCATCAGAACGAGTGCGGAGAGGCTGCGCTTCATTGGGGCACTCCGAAGTGTGAGGGGGCGGGTAGAGACGGTATACCACAGGTCGACCGCGAGTGCCAGCGCTTGCGGGCGCGCGATTCTGCCGGTAGCGTGAGTGGCATGAAGACAACGATTCTGGTCGCGCTGCTCGGCGCGTGCGCGTGTGGCGATGTGGGTTGTGCGAGCCGTGCTGGGGCGCAACCGAAGCAAAGAGTCGAGTACCCGGCGCTAAAGCAGCGGTTGCAGCGCGGTAACTACGCGGAGGCGCTCGCGGGGTACGACGAGCACGCGAAGGGCGACAAGCCGAACCCGGCCGCGTTCGTCGGGCAGGCCGCCTGCCACCGCGCGCTGGGCGACCACCTCAAGGCGCTCGACGCGCTCGACGCCGGGCTGAAAGTCCACGCGGACAACCCCGACCTGCTCGCGCTTCGAGCCGATCTCTTCTACTCGCTCGGCAAGTGGGACGACGCGACGAAAGACGCCGACGCCGCTATGAAGAGGGACGTGAGCCACTTCCTCGCGCGCTGGGTCCGCGCGCGCGTCCTGCGAGACAAGGGCGACCTGGCCGCGGCCGACACCGAGATGCGCTGGTTCGTGAAGGCTTACTCCGACGCAGCTACCGCCGACAAGGAGATCACGGACAGCGAGAAGCTGCTGATCGTCGCTCAGGCGGGCGTCGAGAACGCGACCACGCACCAGAAGCACGACCAGATCAAGTTCGTCCTTCAGGAAGTGTTGAAGGACGCGATCAAGCACGACCCGGATTGCTGGCAGGCCGAGTGCTACGCCGGTCAACTTCTGTTGGAGAAGCACAACCGCGCGGACGCTGCCGACGCCTTCGACGCGGCGCTGAAGATCAACGCGAAGGCCTGCGACGCGCTGGTCGGGAAAGGGATGGTGGCGCTGGAGCGCATGGAGTTCGGCGAGGCCGAGCGGCAGGCCGACGTTGCGCTGAAGGTGAACGGCAAACACCCCGGCGCGCTGCGCCTCAAGGCCGACATCCGGCTCGTGGAGGCCGACAGCACCGGCGCGGAAAAGCTGCTGCTCGTGGCGAAGGCTGTAAACGCGCACGACGAGGCCGCGCTCGCCCGGTTCGCGGCGATCAAGCACCTGCGCGGCGACAAGGACGGCTTCGCGGCGATTGCGAAGGAAGTGTCCGCGTTCGACAGCAAGCCCGCCAAGTTCCACACCGACCTGGGCACGATCCTGTCCGACGCCCGGCAGTTCGACGCGGCGGCGAGCAACTTCGAGAAGGCCATCGCGCTGCGGCCCGCACTGCCCGCGGCCAAGTCCGGATTGGGATTGCTCTACTACATGCAGGGGCGCGAGGCCGAGGCCCGCGCGACGCTGAAGGCCGCGCTCAAAGCCGACCCGTTCAACGTGAAGGCCGACAACGCCCTTACTGTGCTGGAAGAACTGGCCGAGTACGCGACCGTCGAGACGCCGCACTTCGTCATCCGGTTCGACAAGAAGAACGACAAGGTGATGGCCGCGTTCCTGGCCGAGGTGCTCGAAGACACGTTCGCGGAGCTGTCCAACAAGTACGGCTACACCCCGCCCGGCAAGATTCTGGTCGAGGTGTTCGCGCGGCAGCAGATGTTCAGCGGGCGGATCGCGCTGTTGCCCGGCTTGCCGGGCGCGGTCCAGGGGGCGTGTACCGGGCCGCTCATCGCGCTCCCGTCGCCGCGCGCCGACGGCGGCAAGCGGATGTACAACTGGGCGCTCGTCGTGCGGCACGAACTGACGCACGCTTTCAACCTGCTCCAGACCGCCCACCGCGTCCCGGTCTGGCTGACCGAAGGGCTGGCGGTTCGCTCCGAGAACACGAACCGCTTCGTGCAAGTGCTGCCCATCCTGCGCGACCGGCTCGCGGCCGGCACCGCGTTCGACCTCGACACCATCACACGCGCCTACAAACGGTTCAGCGCGCCACAGGACGTGATGCTCGCGTACTACCAGGGATTGCTCTACGTCGAGTTCGTGGCGAAGCATCACGGCGGTGAGGCCGGGGTCGCGAAACTGCTCGACGCATTCCAGAAGACCGCTGACGTGAGTGCGGCACTGAAGTTCGCGTTCGGTGTCGAGAAGGTGGACTTCGAGACCGGGTATCGGAAGTACCTCAGTGACGTGACGAAGGCCGCCGGCGGGCGTCGCCCCGAGAAGGCGATGACCTTCGCCGAACTCGAAGCCGCACACAAGAAGACGCCCGACGATTTCGACCTCGCGGCGCGGTACGCCGGCGCGCTGATTCCGCGTGACATGTCAGAAGAAGCAAAGAAGCTGATCGTCGTGATCCTCGCGAAAGAGAAGGGGCACCCGTTCGCGTCGATCATCGCGGCCCGCCTGTTGCGCCGGGCGAAGAACGACACCGGCGCGAAGGCGGCACTCGAAGAGGCCGCGACCGCGAACCCCGACGACGGCCGCGTGCTGCTCGAACTCGGCAAGCTATACGCCGACCTGAAGGACAGCGACAAGGCCGCAGCGACCTTCGAGAAAGGCCGCAAGGCCGCGCCCGGCGAAGCGGACTGGCTCGACCTGCTCGCGAAGGCGTACACGAACAAACCCGACCAACTGGCCGGAGTGCTCGCGGAGCAAGCGCTCGTGAACCCGGACGACTTCGCACTGCAAATCCGCCTCGCGAAGCTGTACACGAACGCGGGCAAGCACGCGGACGCCGAGCGCGCCGCCCGCGCCGCGCTCTACATCGACCTGATGAGCGCCGAGGCGAAGGCACTGCTGCTGACGGCGCTGGCGGCCCAGAAGAAGGACAAGGCAGTGGACGCGATCCGCAAGCGCTACGAGTAGGCGAACCCCGGCCGCACGGTCGGGGGTGGTACGGGTCGCGCGGCG
>SXHE01000707.1 GCA_005773755.1 Planctomycetia bacterium | reverse complement strand
GGGCGATGCAGCGCGGCAACCCGGCCCGATCCGCGGTCGTTGACGGCGGCCCGCCGTTCCTCGACCCGGTCTTCCGCTCCAGCCTGTTCCCGCCCGATCTGCCGGAGAACGTCGAAGCGAACAACTGGATCCGCGGCGAACTCGATCAGTTGTTCCTGCGCGACGCGAAGGCGAACCGGGCCGGCACCCCGCTGCCGGGGACTTTCCCCATCACCAACTCCGAGGTGCTGATCTACCGCGACTACGGCGGGATCACCGCGCTCGCCACCCGCGACCGGGTCGTGGGCGGCCGCGTCGTTCGCGCCGGCGACCTGATCTGGCGGTCCAAGACCACCGGCGGGTTGCACCAGCTCATCAGCATGGAAGGCACCGAAGACGTTGACATGAAGCGCGACGTGCAGGCGTGGTGGGCGCGGTACAAGACGCCCCAGGCGAACGTGTCGAGCATCCTGTACGAGAACCCGCTCATCGGTTCGATCTCGCACGACGGCCAGAATGTGTACTTCGTGGACGACGTGGCGGTGACTCCGCCGCCGGTGTTCAACAACCCGAACTTCGGCGTCAACATGGGGCCGCAGTTCCGGCAGCACGGCGACCTCGCCGACATGGTCCGCGCCGGTCGCCTCGCCGCCGTGAACATGAAGACCGGCAATGTGATGTGGGAGCTCGGCCGCGTGAAGCCATATGAAGGCGCGCCGCCCCTCCCGGCCCGGCTCAACGAAGAAGAAGGCGACCGTACCACGGACGCCTTCCGCCTGTGCCTCGACGCCGTGTTTCTCGGGCCGCCCACGCCGATCAACGGCCGCATCTACGTCCTCATCGAGCAAGCCGGGTGCGTCCGCCTGCTGTGCCTCGACCCGAAGAACCTGATCCAGGTACCCGGCCAGACCCGCAAGCCGGCCCTCGTGTGGAGCCAGAAGCTCGGCAAGCCGAACAACACTCTGCCGCAAGACTCGGTCCGCCGCTACCAGGGCGCGGTTCTCGCCGCCGGCGACGGCATCATCGTGTGCCCGACCAACTGCGGCGTCGTCGTGACCGTGGACATCATGTCGCGCAGCCTGCTGTGGGCCCACGCCTACCGTGTGCTCGAGGCGACCACCGGGCGACCCGGCCAGCCGATGTGGGACCCGCAAACCGGTCAGCCGATCTACCCGAACCAACTGCCCACCGACCGCTGGCGCGCCGGCACCCCGATCATCAGCAACGGCCGCGTGATCCTCACCGCGTTCGACTCGCGCAAGCTCGAGTGCATCGACCTGCGGAGCGGCAAGGTGCAGTGGTGGGTGCCACACGACCCGAACGACCTGTACGTAGGCGGCGTCGTGAACGACCGCGTCGTCGTCGTCGGCAAGAACCAGATCAAGGCGTACCACCTGACCGGCGAAGACAAGTCCACGCAGAAACCGAAGGTCGCCTGGGGGCCGAACGCGATTCCGACCCCGACCGGCCACGGGGCCATCGGCCGCAACGCCTTCTACGTCCCCGTGCGCCAGGAGTTGGCTGGCGTGAACACCACGCCGGCCGCGGAAATCTGGGCCGTCAACATCCTGGACGGCACTATCGTCTCCAAGACCGCGGCCCGCAAGCGCAACGACACCGCCGAACTCGCCAAGTACGGGATCGGCAACCTCGTGTTCCAGGACGGCATGGTGTTCTCGCAGTCGCCGTGGGAGGTCGCGGCCTACCCGCAACTGGAGATCAAGATCGCGGAGATGAAGAAACTCCTCGATAAAGACCCCGACAACGCGCTGGGCCGACTCGCCCGCGGCGAGTTGTATCTCGACGATGGCAAGCTGAAGGAAGCGGTCGCCGACTTCAAGGTGGCCGAAAAGAACAACCTGCCACCGGAGAAGCGCCCGGTCCTGCGCGAGAAGCTCTACATCGCGTACACGGAACTGCTCCGCGCCGACTTCAACGCGGCCGAGAACTTCCTCAAGGAGTACGAGACCCTGTGCGAGGTGCCGGTCGACGGGATGGAGTCGCCCGAAGACAAGATCAAGCGCGAGGACGAGACCAAGCGCCGCAAGCGGCTCCACAACTACCTGATGGCCCGCGGCCGCGAGACGCAGGGCCGGCTCAGCGAGGCGTTCGACCACTACCTCAAACTCGCCAGCCTGGGCGAGGGGCAGCAGTTGATCGAGATGCCGGACGAGCCGAACGTGAAGATGCGGCCGGACGTGTGGGCACGCGGGCGCATCGAGTCGATGATCCGCCGCGCCGCCACCGCCGAGGCCCAGAAGTCGCTCGAAGATCGGGTCAACAAGGAGTGGGCGCTGGTCAAGGACGCGGGCGACCTGAAGAAACTGCGCGAGTTCGTCGCGGTGTTCGGCCCGTTCTTCCCGGCCGGACGCGACGCCCAATTCAAACTGGCCGACGCACTGCTGTCCACGAACAACGAGTCCGACGCCCGCGAAGCGCAGACGCACCTGTCGCAGCTCCGCGTCACGGCCGAAGACGCGACCGTGCGAGCCCGCGCCACCGAGGCGCTGGCCCAGTTGATGATTAAGAACCGGATGATGGAAGACGCGGTCGCGATGTACCTGCAACTGGGCAAGGAGTTCCCCAACGTCGTCGTCCGCGATGGCAAGACCGGGGCCGACTTCCTGACGAGCCTGCTCACCGACAAGCGGCTGCTCCCGTTCCTCGAGCCGAGCCGCTACCCGATGCCGGGCCGCGTGAAGGCCGAACAGTCCGGGCCGCAGAACAACGTGAACTACGGGGCACAGTTCGAGGTCGAGTCGCCGGCCGACCTGTTCCCCATGTTCCGCCAATACCGGTTCGTGCTCGACCAGTACCGGTCCGGGAACGGCAGTTGGACCATGATCGGCTACGACCGGGCCACCGGCAATGAGAAGTGCCGGTTCCCGAACATGATGAACCCGAACATGTACTCGCGCACCGGCGTGCCGATCCCGTGGTCGAAGTTCGTCCAGGGCAGCGGCCACATCATGCTCGTGCAACTGGGCATGACGGTCTACTGCTTCGACCTCGCCGAGAAGAAAGAACTGTGGAACAAGCCGCTGCTCGACCCGGCCACCTTCAACCCCGGCATGAGCTACCAAGTGGACGTGAAACCCAACGGGATGTGCGTTGTGAACTTCCCGAACGGCACGCGGCTCGTCCTCGGCAGTTCCACCGTGCTACAACCGGGCTACGTCTGCATCCTCACGCAGGACGGGTTGGAGTGCGTCGAACCGCTGACGCGCAGGGTACAATGGACCCGCAAGGGCGTCGCGGACCGCACCCAGATTCACGGCGACGGCCGGTACATCGTGATGATCGAGACCGACAACCAGGACAAGCCGGTCGCGACCAAGTTGCTCCGCGCGGTGGACGGCCTGGTCGTCGAGAACTCGCCCGATTCCGGGCGCGTGCTGGGTGACGCCCAGTCGTACAAGCTGTACGGTCGCCACGCCCTGCTCGCCTCCGGCACCGGCGAGGAGAAGCGGGTGCTGCGGATGTACGACCTTGCGACCGGCAAAGACGTGTGGAAGAAGGAGTTCGACGCGAAGGCGATCCCGATTAGCGCGCCGTTGAACTCCGAGTGGACCGGGTTCGTCAAGGCGGACGGCTCTGCCGAAGTGTTTTCGGTCAAGACCGGCGCGTCGGTCGCCAAGTTCCAGATCGACCCGAAGAACGCCGAAGCCCAACTGAAGTCGTGCAACGGGGCGCAGGTGCTCGCCGACGCCGACCGATACTACCTGATCTTGGACCGCGACCCCAGCGCCGGCTCGACCAACGGCACCCGCCCCGTGCCGGTGTACAACAACCCGATGCTCCGCTCGCAGAAGGTGAACGGGCCGATCTACGCCTTCGACCGCAACACGGGCAAGCGGCTGTGGACCTACGCCGATGTACTCGAGAACCAGTACCTCGTGCTGGAGCAGTTCGGCGAATTGCCAGTGCTGATTGCCGCAGCCCCGGTGATGCGCGAGAACAATCAGTACACGCACGCTGTGGTCGTGATCGAGAAGGAGCGCGGGCGATTGGTGTTCGACAAGAACGTGGTGTACAACGGCAACATGTTCCAGAACCTGACCGTGGATCAGAAGAACGGCACGATCAGCATGAACCGGTACGACACCCGCATCTACATCACCCCGGACGAGCCGAAGGGCGGTAAGTAACGTTCCCGGTTCCGCGGTGTGCGCGCCGCGGAACGTTGTCAGATCGGCCGATTTCGTGCGCCTTCTTGGTTACGTTCGGCTCTAATGAGTTGCGTCAGGATTGACACGCCGGACCGGTTTGCGGCACCGCGGGTGCGATTTTCGGCCCGCCTCTCCAAATGCCGCTGGTCATCCGGTTGCCACGGGTGTTAAACTTTTGCCCGTCGGTCGTCTTTTTCATCACCCCCACTTTTCCGGCACCGCGCAGGCCGGGCACGTTGGGGAAAATCCCAGTGGAGCGCTCCCATGCCCCGCAGTTGGATGTTCGCCACAGCCGCAACCGTAGCGGTCGCCGGCGTCCTCTCGATCCCCTCGACCCCGGTTGCGCCCACGGCGCAGGCGGCCGACGAGAAGAAGGACCGGAAGAAGGCCGTCGAGCAGGCGATCAAGAACGGCCTCGAGTACCTCAAGAAGGATCAGAAGGCCGACGGCCACTGGGAAGCGCAAGGCGGGCAGTACCCGACCACGATGACCGCGCTCGCGGGCATGGCCTTCCTGATGGAAGGCAGCACGTTGAAGGAGGGCCGGTACAAGGAACAGGTGGAGAAGGCGGTCGGCTGGTTCCTCGCCGCCGGCCGGCTGTCGCCCGACGGCAAGATCGGCGACGTGCGGAACCCGACCGAGTCCACCCGGTACATGTACGGCCAGGGCTTCGGCACCATGTTCCTCGCCAGCGTGTACGGCGAGGAGGACGACAAGGACCAGCGCGAGAAGCTCGAAAAGCTGCTGAAAAAGGCCGTCGAGTTCATCTGCAAGGCGCAGACGAACAAGGACCACAAGAAGCCCGAAGGTAAGACGGTGAAGATCGGCGGGTGGGGCTACGTCAGCGCGGCCGACGGCGGCAATTTCGACGAAGGCTCGGTCACGATCACCGCGCTACAGGGGCTGCGGGCCGCGAAGAATGCCGGCATCCCCGTGCCGAAGGAGGCCATCGACAAGGCCGTGAACTACCTCGAGGCCTGCACCACGCCTGACGGCGGTGTGATCTACAGCTACGCCGGGGGCGGCGTCGCGGCGAAGGGCCAGGGTCGCCCGCCCATCACCGCAGCGGCCATCTGCTGCGGGTTCAGCGCCGGCCAGTACAAGAGCGAGCTGCCGAAGAAGTGGATCAAGTACTGCAAGGACAACATCCCCATCGGTAAGGGCCGCCAGAGCCACGACGAGTACCAGACGTACTACTTCGCGCAGGCGATCTACGCGCTCGGCGACGACAAGTACGGTGAAATGTTCCCGAACGACGCCAAAGACACGTGGCTGACCTGGAGCAAGTACAAGGACGGCGCGTTCCAGGGCATTCTGGACAGCCAGGACAAGACGACCGGCGGCTGGACCGGCGGCTACATCGGGCCGGTCTTCGCCACGGCCGTGAACCTGACCGTGCTCCAGTTGGACAAGGGCATCCTGCCCATCTACCAGAAGTAATAGTGCGGACGTGCCGGCGGGCGGGGTTATACCGACCCCGCCCGCCGGTTCGCGTTGCCGGAGTCGCAAAAACCGTACTTTCCGTGCGACACCCCCACCCGACAGCGCATATCTCTATCCTTACACTCAACCCCCTTTACCCACCTTCCGAGAGCCGTCAACGATGAGCACCCAGGGCCAGATGGCACAGTCCGACATCGACTCCATCTCCAAGTTGAAGTCGGCATTCGACAGCATCAAGAAGCAACTGACCCGCGTCATCGTCGGTCAGGACCAGGTGATCGAGGAGCTGCTGATCGCGCTCTTCAGCAAGGGCCACTGCATGTTGGAAGGCGTGCCGGGTCTCGCGAAGACCCTCATGATCTCCACGCTGTCGCGCTGTTTGTCGCTGGAGTTCAGCCGCATCCAGTTCACCCCCGACCTGATG
>SXHE01000706.1 GCA_005773755.1 Planctomycetia bacterium | reverse complement strand
TCCACCGCGGGTTCGTCAACGAGGTGAAGATCGAGGCCCGGCAGTTCCTCCGCGCGGCGCACGAACTGTTCGCGGCGTCCCCGGTGCGGCACGTCCACCTGCTCGACGTGAGCGACAGCCTGCCCGCGATCCTTCAATCGTCATACCTGGGTCGGCTCGCGGCGCTGACGATCCACGCGCAGCACACGGGCGAACCGCTGGCGCGGGCCGCGGCCCGGTCCGAGCACCTCGCGGGACTGAAGCGGCTGGCGCTCACCCGCAACCGCCTGGGCGACGACGCGGCCGATCAACTGGCCCGGTCGCCGCACCTCGCCAACCTCGAAGAACTAGACCTGAGCGAGAACGAGGTCGGCGAGACCGGCGCGCGGGCGCTGGCCGCGTCTCAGTACCTCGCGAAGCTGAACCGCCTGGAGCTGCGCGACAACGCGCTCGGCCCGGCCGGGGCGGAAGCGGTCGCCGGCTCGGACCGGCTCGCGTCCCTTCACCACCTGGGGCTGTCGGGCAACGACGTCGGCCTGCCGCGCTTGCTCACGCTGGGCCGCGCGCGCGACCTGCTCCGCGTGCCGGTGCTCGACCTGTCCGCGAACGGCCTCACCACCGCCGGGTTGCAGGCGATCCTGACGCGCCCGCCCGGCGACCCGGCCACGGTGCGCCTGCGCGAACTCGACCTGAGCTTCAACACCGAGTTGGGCGACGCCGGCGTGCGGGTGCTGGCCGCGTGCCCGCACCTGGCCAAACTCACCGCGCTGCGGCTGACGAACTGCGGGATCGGCGACGAGGGCGTGCGCGCGCTGGCCGGAGCCGCCCACCTCACGCGCGTCGAAGCGCTTGACCTGGATGCGAACCCGATCGGCGACCCCGGCCTGCGGGTGTTCCACGACACCAGATACTGGGCCGCACTGCGCAGCCTGACCGTGCCGCGCATCGGCCCGTCGCTGCACATGCGCCAGTTGCTCGACCGCGCGTTCAACCGCCGACGCCGCTGACGCGCCGCTTGCGGCTTCGCGGGTGTCGCGAAAGCGCGCCAACGGCCCGCGACGCGCGCGCGTTGTAGCACCCAGACACGTCTTCCCCCACTCTCGGAGAACCGCTCGTGACCGCACGCACCCTGGCCGCCGCGCTGCTCGTCGCGCTCGTCGGCACTGCCCTCGCACAGCCACCGAAACCGGTGGCCGCGCTCCAACCGAAGACCGACCCGAAGGCCGCCGAGAAAGCGGACCTCGCCAAGCTCCTCGCCACTCGCGTCACCGTTGAGAAGTTCGACGGCAAGTTCAAGGACGCGATGCAGTTCCTCGCCGAGAAGTACGAGTTGCCGCTGGTGGTCGACCCGCGGGTCGGGCGCGAGAACGAGGGCATGGCGGCGTGCGACGCCGACGACCAGCCGGTGAAGCTGCCGCGGCTCCCGAACGTCCGCCTCGATACCGTGGTGAAACTGCTCGCGGAGCAGGTGAACGGCAATTTCCTCGTGTACCCGGACCACATCAAGATCGTGCCGACCGCGTTCTGGCTGTACGAGAGCGCCGTGCTCCAGCACGATCCGCTCGGCCTGACGCAGGGCGACGAGACCCCGCTGCTTCCGCCGGTGGAGATGCAGAAGGCCAAGCCGCTCACCAGGCGCGGCGTGGTCAACGTTTCGTTCAAGAACAAACCGCTGGCGGAGGTGCTCGACGAGATCGCGGAGGCGACCGGGGCGAACGTCGCGCTCGCGCCCGCGGTACCCGCGCAGGTGCGGCAAGCGCCGGTCACGGTGAAGTTCGCGAACACGCCCGTCGATGCCGCTGTGCGCACGCTGTGCGAGATGACCGAGTGTGGGGTGATCGAGGACGCCAACGTGCTGCTGGTCACCACGCGCGAGCGCGCCGCGGCCCGCGCGAAGGAAGATGCGCAGAAGCTCAAGGACCGCCAACCGCCGCCAGTGATGTTCCCGCAGGGCGCGTTTCAGAACCCGCTACCGCTCCCCGATGTGAACGGCGAGCTGCTCAAACTGAAGGAACAGAATGAGCAACTGCGGAAGGAACTGGACGAGTTGAAGAAGTTGCTCAAGAAGTGATAGCCACCGGGGGTCGCGTCGGTATGTTAGTTCACGCCTGACGGGTTTCGCGCGGTCCGATCCGCGCGGACGAAGAGGGAAGCCGGTGCGAATCCGGCGCAGGGCCGCTGCTGTGTTCGGCCAGAACTTCGGGACCATTGCCACTGCACTTGGTGCGGGAAGGCCGTCCGAAGTTCGCTACGAGCCGTAAGCCAGAAGACCTGCCCGACGGGCGTTTCTGTCGTTCGTGGCCCCGGACTGGGCCACCGAACGGGCCGGTCTTCCACACCCCGCCGCGCGCGCGGCACCCGCCCCGTTACGCCCCCGGTCCGACCACGAGAACCGCTCGCCCGACCCGGCGAGAAGGAGTCTGCTCGTGCGCGTCCCTGTTACCACCAGAGGGCTTACGCCCCCCGTTCGCCGTGCGTTCACCCTGATCGAGCTGCTCGTCGTGATCGCGATTATCGCGATCCTGATCGGGCTGCTGCTCCCCGCCGTGCAAAAGGTGCGGATGGCCGCGAACCGGATGAAGGGGTCCAACAACCTCCGACAACTGGGCCTCGCGGTTCACAACTACGAAGGCTCGCACCAGAAGCTGCCGCCCACCTCGGTGTACACCCCCGGCTCGCCGAACTACACCGTGCAGTACTGGTACGGCCTCGTCTCCTACAGCAGCACCACTTACGCCGTCGTGGGCACCGACCCGACGCAGGGTATCCTCACGACCTACTACGAGAACAACACGAAGGTCGCGAAGTGTCCGATGGTCGAGGCGTACCCGATCACCGCGACCGTTGGCGGGCTGTCGCAGGGCTACGCCTACAACCGGCACGTCGCGAACCAGAAGATGGTGACGTTGGCGACGAGCCAGACGTTCCTGTTCACCGAGCAGCTCCAACTGAACCCCGGCGGCACACTGCAAGAGGTCGCCGACAGCTTCGGTTCGCCACACGAAGTCAGCCCCTACGGTGGCACGAACGCCTTCAACGCCTATGGCGTGAACTGCACGCACTTCCGGTTCGCGGGGGTGGCGAACGTGGCGTTCGTGGACGGCCACGTCGAAACCCGCCGTCCGATCGACCTGCCGGTTTCGCCGTTCGATCAGGCCACCTGGGACGCGGCCAAGGTGAAGTGGACGCTCGGCTTCCTCTCGGCCGACCCGTTCGAGTACATGGGGCGATGAACCCCGACGCGATCTGCCGGCTCGTGACCGCACACGACTTCGCGAAACCCGGCTGCACGATCTATGTGTGAGGCGGGATCGTGCTGTTGAAACGAGGGGTGGTGGAGTGGTTGAGGTGGTTTCCCCTCACCCGCCGCTTGCAAAGCCAAGCGGCGACCTCTCCCCGCAAAGCCGGGGCGAGGTAAGACCGCGCGCGACTCACAAGCTGTGCGCGCCGTGTGGCTGTGGAGAAGCAGAAGTACCACCTCGCCCCGGCTTTGC
>SXHE01000705.1 GCA_005773755.1 Planctomycetia bacterium | reverse complement strand
CCGCGCCGGTCCCCGCGGCGCTCGTCGACGACGCGCTCGCCCGCACCGCGTACACCCCGCCCTCGTCCGACCCCATCGAGTTCCTGAACAAGCGGTCGGAGTTGCGGGCCAGCGAAGCGCGTGAAGCGCGTGAGGGCGGGCCGAAGCCGAAGTACCACGTGGCCGCCGCCAAGTTCGGCGAGGGGCTGACCGACAAGCTCGGCGCGATGATCGGCGACAACAACGGCGCGTGGTTCCGCAGCGACCACATGTTCGACGGGTTCATCTCGCCCGTCACCAACCCGTTCCTGTTCGAAGACCCGCGCTCGCTCACCGAAGTGCGGCCGATCTTCATCTACCAGCGCGTGCCGACCGGTCAGGCGGACTTCCGCGGCGGGAACATCTCGTTCTTCGGCACGCAGGCGCGGGTCGCGATCACGGACCGCTGGTCGCTCGTGATGAACAAGCTCGGCGGCATCTCGGTGAACCCGAACGACACCTCTCCGTTCAAGGACGAGGTCGGGTTCGCGGAGCTGTGGATCGGGCCGAAGTGGACGTTCTGGCGCGGGGAAGAAAGCGGAACGCTGGCCGCGGCCGGGTTGCAGTTCCAACTGCCGGTCGGCTCGAAAGCCGCGTTCCAGGACACCGGCTCGCTGTCGCTCGTGCCGTACGTGAGCTACGGCCAGAACTTCCTCCGCGACTTCCGGCTGGGCAGCTTCAACTTCCTCGCCAGCACCGGGTACACGTTCAGCACGAACAACCAGCGCACCGACTACTACTGGCTGTCGGCGCACCTGGACTTCGACGCGGGGAACGTCCACCGGTTCTACCCGCTGATCGAAATGAACTGGATCGTGAACACGACGAACGGGCGCACGGCCCCGATGGGTGCGGAGGGGCGCGACCTGATCAACTTCGGGGCTGCGGCCCGCGGGGTCGGGCTGCTGACGGGCGCGTTCGGCGGGCGGGTGAAGCTGACCGAGAACGCCCAGTTCGGGGCCGCGTTCGAGTTCCCGTTCGCCGGCCGCAAGGACTTCTTCCGCCACCGCTTCACACTCGACTTCATCCTGCGGTACGAGCAAAGTTCCAAGTTTGAGGGTTCCAGCAGTACCAAGTAGAAGACCTTCGGCGTTCCGGCGAGTGCCACGGAACGCCGAAGGTCTTCTACTTGGTACTGCTGGAACTTGGAACCTGAAACTCAATTCGCCTTCGCCCGCTTCAGTTCGGCGTCGATCCACTCCTTCATCGCGTCCATCGCGGCCGGGTTCTTGGCGCGGAACGCGTCGTACTCGGCGGAGTCTTCCGGCGGCATGTCGCGGTCCTCGCTCACGCGCTTCAGGAACCGCGTCAGCACTTGAGCGCGCTTGGCCGCGTCGGTGCTCTTCGCCCACGCCTCGCGGCTCGGCTTGTCGAATGGGTCGAAGGCCAGAACGGGGATCGGGCTGAACCCGGGCTTGGCGGTCTTCGCGGTGTCGTGGCACCGCACGCACGCGGTGGTGGCGACGACGGGCAGTTCCTTCTCTTCCTCGCCGGGCTTGCGGGCCACGTTCGGGCCGCTGGCGTAGGTCGCACGGGCCGGCTTGAACTCGCCCGCGCCCTGAGCCTTCAGCACGTCGTTCAGCCCGCGCACGAACCGGTCCTTGAAGTCCTCGCGGTCGGGAATCTCGCCCGCCTGGAACACCTCGGTGAACGCCGGTCCGGAGAACACGTCGCGCGCGACTGTGGCCGCAGTGACCTTCGGCTTGCCGATCTGTTGTGCGGCGAACACGAGGTTGTCGTACAGGTACTTGCGGTCGCCCTCGGTCAGTCCGATGAGGCGGGCCAAGCTGGTCGTGTTGACCGCGGCCGACGGTTTGCCCGGTAGCGGCGCGGTCGGCTTCACGAACGCGCGCGGGTTGCTCGGCTGGCGGTGACTCGGCAGCCCCGGTTCGCCGGCCGACCGCTTCGCGTCGTACTCCGTGACCTGTTTCGGGTCGCCGGTCCACACGATCTTGAGTTCGGAGCGCAACGTACTGCCGCCGCCCCACCCGCCGCTCGCGGGCGAGCCGGTCGTCACCGTTTGCAGGCTCCCGCTGGACCCGGACGGGTTGAAGTCGACGAGCGTGTTCGTGCTGCTCTTGTGAATCGAGACCCACTTGTCCGCGAACGCCGGGTAGCCGACGACGAAGGCCTGATCGAGTGCGATGCGAGCCTGCTGATTGGTCTGTTCGAGAGTCCCCTGCGCGGCAATCGCGCTGAGGAGGACGACCAACCCCTTGCGGCCGTCGGCGTAGCGGGCCATCGCGCGGTACACGTCGCGGTCGCGGGCCAGTTCCGCACCGAAGCGGACGCTGGCGTCCACGGCCGGACCCTGCGGGAGCACCAACGAGAGGCCGTCGGCGGTCGTGGCCTGGGGGCGCGCCGCCCCCACTTTTCCGAGGCTGGAAAGCCCGGTGTCGAGGCGGCGCGGCTGGCCGAGATCGCCGTCGAACCCCGGCCGAACGACCGGGAACCCGGGCGCGCCCTTCGGCACCGCCACGCGGGTCATCGCCAGGCGCACCATGTCGTTGTGCGGCGTGTTCGACCACGGCCCGATGCCCAGGATCGGCCCCTTGTTCTTGTGACAGCTAAAGCACTTCACGCCGTCCACGACGCGGATCTGCGGTTCGACGGGGTCGCACTCGATGAACCCGAAGTCGAACCGCTGCTTGCGGCTGTTCCAGGAGATGAACTCGAACGTCTTCACCACCAGCGCGCCGTTCTTCCTCTCCATGTTGGCCGCGAGGAACAGCCGGCCTTCGAGGTTGGGCTTGGTGAGCGTGTTGGTGTTGTTGATCGGGGCCTGAACCGGCGGCGGTGTCGGCCCACCGGGGAACGCCGGCAACCCGGCGAACGGGTCGTTCGGGTTCACCTTCTTGGCCGGCTCTTGCGGCAGGAAGCTCGGCTTCTGGGTGATGACCACGCGCGGCTTCTGGAGCCCGGACTGGAGATCGACCGCGGAGAACGCGACCGGCAGTTGCACGAAGTCGCCGAGTTTGGCGAGCGTGCGCATCATCTCTTCGCCGTTGCGGGGCACCTCGTTGTCGTTGGCTTCGAGGACGTAGCCGATGCCGGTTCCGGCGTAGATGGACTGTAGCGCCGGCCGCTCGTCGGCGGCGGCCTCAGTTTCGGGCGCGGCCGGTTCGACCGGGACCGCGGGCGCGGACGGCACGAGTGCCACCAGGCACGCCAGAGACAGTGCCGCCAGAATCGCGAGACGGGTACGGGCCGCGTGCATGTCACGCCCTCGGACGTTAGGGCCGGGAAAGTCTGTACAGCCAACACCGAACCCGGCGGGTCGTTGGTTCCCACCGGTACGCGGGACGGGTTCGGAGATTCGTAGAATTAGTTTACCGTCAAGGGCTGCCGCTGCAACCCGGGCCTTCGCCCGCGGTTACACTGCGACTACAACACCTTCAGTTCGCCGCTCGGAGCACACATGCGTTGGGCACTCACCATGACCGCTCTCACCATCGGCGCGGGCGCGAGCGCGGCCGAACCGGACGCGCGCGTCTTCAAGCACGACGGCAAAACTCTCCCCTACCGGTTGCTTGCACCGACCGACCCCGAAGCGGGTAAGAAGTACCCGCTCGTAGTGTTCCTTCACGGCGCGGGCGAGCGCGGCACCGACAACAAGAAGCAGCTCGTGTGGTACTGGAACGAAAAGAAGCCGTCCGTGCTGACGCGGCCGGAGGTCGCGGCGGCGAAGGCGTTCGTGATCGTCCCACAGT